>JANNCZ010000645.1:0-6429 GCA_031387185.1 Burkholderiales bacterium | reverse complement strand
AGTGTCATCCACGCCAAGGCCATCGAAAAACGGATAGCGCGCGAGTGCGTCGTTCCATTCTGCGTCGGGAAAGGCGTATTTGTCGACCAGGCGCTGCTCACGCCATTGCGCGAAACGGCGCAGCATCAGACAGCCTTGCCGGATGCATCCGGCACTGTTGGCGATACGGTCGAAGAAGACATCACGCCGCCGATTATAGGCAGGCATAAAATGGCTTCATGTCTTCGAGCGCAAAAATCATTCCGCTACGCGCGGCGGCCGTCACAGAGCCAAGCGCAACCGGGGTGCTGGCGCTTGCCGAAGCCACCGCACGCACGCACTACGCCGCCCACGCGGTCGGCACTGGTGAAGCGGCCCTCGCCCACGCTGCCGCCGTTGCCGCGACACTCGCGACACTGGGACAGGACGAGAACGCGGTGGCAGCCGGCTGGCTGTTCGCCGTGCCGCACTTCATCAAGGACTGGCGCGCGCAACTGGAGCCGGCGTTCGGCCCAGAGGTAGCACGCCTGCTGGACGGCCTCGCGCGCCTGCACAAGCTGCGCGACATCACACGCTCAGTCTCGATCGACAGCGATGCCGCGCAAACCGAGACCCTGCGCAAAATGCTGCTGGCGATGGTGGCCGATGTGCGTGTGGTGCTGATCCGCCTCGCCTCGCGCCTGCAAACGCTGCGCTACCTCGTCAAGTCAGACGGCCACGCCCAGCGCCGCGCGGTGGGCCGCGAGACCCTCGACTTCTACGCGCCCCTCGCCAACCGCCTGGGTGTGTGGCAGTTGAAGTGGGAACTAGAAGACCTGTCGTTTCGCTTGATCGAACCCGCGCTCTACAAGCAGATTGCCAGCCAGCTTGATGCCAAGCGCGGCGAGCGGGAACGCTACATCGACGACACCATCGCCACCCTGCACCGTGAGCTGGCGGCGGCTGGCGTGACGGCCGACATCGCCGGGCGGCCCAAACATATCTACAGCATCTGGTCGAAGATGCGCAACAAGTCGCTCTCGTTTGATGACCTCTACGATGTGCGCGCCTTGCGCGTGATCGTGTCCGAGGTCAAGGACTGCTATACCGCGCTCGGCGTGATCCACAACCTGTGGCAGCCGATTCCAAAAGAGTTCGACGACTACATTTCGCGCCCGAAGGGGAACGACTACCGCTCATTGCACACGGCAGTGACCGGCCCCGATGATCTCGCGTTTGAAGTGCAGATCCGCACGCGCGAAATGCATCAACACGCCGAGCTGGGCGTGGCCGCGCACTGGCGCTACAAGGAGGCGGGCGTCAAGAGCACCTCGCAGTCAGTAAAAGCCGCCACCACGCAAGAGCGAGGCTTTGACGACAAAGTCGCGCTGCTGCGCCAGTTGCTGGCGTGGCGTGATGAAGTGAGCAGCGACGGACGTGGCGCAAGTGTGCAAGGTGCGGTGGCAGCGCCAGGCAACGCGCCTGTTGGCCACGCTGACCCCGCCAGCACAACGGGTGACACTGACTCTGCCTCCACCCACCCCACCGCTCCCAGCGGCGAAAATGCCCGCGCCCCCGACTGGCAAAAAGCCACCGGTGCCGCGCACCTCGACGACGTCATCTACGTCCTCACGCCGCAAGGCCGCGTGGTCGATCTGCCACCGGGCGCCACCGCCATTGACATGGCCTACACCCTGCACACCGACCTCGGCCATCACTGCCGCGGCGCACGTGTCGACGGTGCCATGGTGCCGCTCGACACGCCCTTGCAGACCGGCCAGACCGTCGAGATCATCGCCGCCAAAACCGGCGGCCCATCGCGCGACTGGCTCAACCCCAGCCTCCACTATCTCGCCACCCACCGCGCCCGCACCAAGGTGCGCCAATGGTTCAACGCGCAAGAGCAGATGGATGCCATCATCAATGGCCGTGGGTTGGTCGAAAAAGAATTGCAGCGCACCGGGCGCACCGCGACCAATCTCGAATGGCTGGCGCAAACACTCGGCTTCGACAAGCTCGACGAACTCTTCATCGCCGCCGCCCACGGCGACTGGAGCGTCAAGCAAATTGAGAAGGCCTTCGCCGCCCCGGAAGCACCGGGCGAGGAAGACTTCACCATCACGGCGAAAAAATCAAAGAGCGAGGGGGCTGGCGGCAAGGGCAACGGCATCCTCTTGGTCGGCGTGGATCGCCTGATGACGCAGTTAGCCAAATGCTGCAAACCGGCACCGCCAGATGCCATCGCCGGCTTCGTCACCCGCGGTCGCGGCGTCTCGATTCACCGCGCCAGTTGCAAGGACTTCCTCAACATCAGCCAGCGCACACCCGAGCGCGTGATCGAAAGCCAGTGGGGCATGCAGGGTAGCCAGGTGTTTCCGGTCGA
The DNA here is from genome assembly GCA_031387185.1 of Burkholderiales bacterium. Taxonomy (GTDB): domain Bacteria; phylum Pseudomonadota; class Gammaproteobacteria; order Burkholderiales; family JAEUOS01; genus CANJDH01. The sequence continues at coordinate 4,088 of JANNCZ010000645.1, read as the reverse complement.
CATCGAGATCGAAGCCCACGACCGGCCTGGTCTGCTGCGCGACATCGGCGAAATCCTCTCGCGCGAAAAAGTCAACGTCACGGCGACGCGCTCGCAGTCACGCCTGCAGGTGGCGCGGATGGCGTTCACAGTGGAGGTGGGAAGTGTGGCGCTGTTGCAGAAGACATTGGCGGCGCTGCGCGAGGTAAGCGGGGTTGCGGTGGCGCGTAGGTCCTGAGAGGCGCTTGTACCAAAGGTTTCAGGACATCATGATTTTGACAATGGCTTGCACCAACAATTCCAGAGGCATGTCAATTGCGACATTGAGAATACCGAACACGCACAAGACACTAGAATTCCGAGGTCAACCGTGGCGTTTTTCACACTCGTTTTCTGTCGTTCATTGTCGTCGAACTTTGTGCGCGGGACTTCGCTCATTGAGCACACTGGCTGAGGCAATCATTTAGGCGGCTGTCTCAATCCGCTCGTCAATCCTCGCGCAATTCCAGCTTGCCGCCCACGACGCTGCCGCGATACTGCTTGTTGCCGGCGCTGAGCACGATCTGCTCGCCGTAGACGCGCCCGGTAAGGTTGAGCGTGGTGATGCCTTGCCGCAGCGTGCCGGTGAGCATTTGAAACTCTTGCGCGAGCGTCACTTCGCCCTGCGGCACCTTGTAGGAGCCTTCCACTTTTTGCGGCACGACCCAGTGCAGCGCACGGCAGAACGAGATGTCGCAACCGCTCTGGCCTTGCAGATCCGCCTCGGCATCCGGCTTCCACTCGCCCATCGTGAACGTGTTCGAGACGATGCGGGTTCCGGGCTTGAGATCGAGGATCTTCGGGCGCAACTTGAGGTTAATGGCGGGCAGCAGAAACATGGTCAGTACCGTCGCCTCGTCAAAGCTGGTCTCGAACAAGTCTGCCTTGACGAAGCGCGCACGCTCCGTGACACCGGCCGCCACTGCCTGGCGTTTCGAGTACTCCACCATGTCGGGGTTGTATTCGATGCCAAGCGCACGCGCGCCCACCTTGGCCGCCGTAATGACGGTGCGGCCATCGCCGGAGCCCAGATCGATGACGACATCTTGCGGCGTCACCCTGGCAAGCTCAAGCATTCTGTCTACCACCACCTGCGGGGTCGGCAGCCAGATGACGTCTTTGCCCTGCTGGCCTGATTGCGGCTCGTAGGGCTTGGTCTCGGTCGACGCTGCCGGCGCGGTCTGCGCGTTTGCGAGGCCGCAGAGCACAGCAAAGCTGACGGCAAAGAGGCTGAACGAAACGGGGCGGGACATCGGATGACTCCTCTGGAAGATGATCGGTGATTATGCAGGAGATCGGCGGGCGCTTGCAACCACCGGGCGCAATGCGTTGGTGGGAGCGGCTCTCCACTCATTGTGCCGAGTCTGTCCACGTGTGTGGCTTCGATGTGGAACACGGTACGCAGAGCGCCAATCAGTGAACTGAATCCACCAATGCAGCCGGGCGCGTATTGCTGTCGATTCGGCGGTATCCTTACGCTTCCAAATGGAGGCTCCCCATCATGCTGCTGCGTTCCACCATCATTCCAAAGAGCACATTCGAAGCTGGCACCGGCTGGCAACTCAAACCCGAGGGTGCGTGCCAGGGTGACGTGTGCATCCCACTGTCTCATCCGCCTGCCGCTGATGGCATGGTCGATGTCGAGCGCGTCGCGCGCGACATCGGCATGCCGCTGGCCGCTGCGCCTGCACACGGGCTGTGGGCGCTCGGGCCGGCCTCGATAAACTCGCGCGCATTGACGAGTGCGCAAGCACCGGAGTTGCGCTTGCCTGATCTGGACGGCAAAGAGTTTCTGTTGTCGAGTCTGCGCGGGCGCAAGGTGTTGCTCTACGCCTGGGCACCGTACTGAGGATGCTCCCGCGACCTGCCCGTGTGGCAGGCATTGCGCAACGAGTTGCACCCGCAGGGCTTCGAGCTGGTCACGGTGGGCCTTGACTTGCAGGGCGATGCAGGTTGCCGTGCTTTCATCGAAGCGGCGAAGCCCGAGCATCCGTCATTGATCGACCGCCATCATGTGCTCGCTGATTTGTTTGGCGTCATCAACATTCCGAGCAGTGTGTGGATCGACGAGCACGGCATGATCGTGCGCCCGGCAGAAGCCGCGCCCGCGCCACCGCAGCCCGATGGCAAGGCATCGCGCTTCAGCATGCCGTCTGAAATGCCGCAGCGCTTTGTCGAGATCATGGGCGAAGCCGCGAAGATCAAGAAGGAGCCAGCGGCTTACCACGCTGCGTTGCGCGATTGGGTGCAGCACGGTGCGGCGAGCCGTTTTGCGCTCTCGCCCGCTGAGGTCGTCGCGCGCTCGCGTCCGCGCGATCACGCCAAAGCGTTGGGCCATGCCCACTTCGCCCTCGCGGCACAGCTGGAGATGGATGGCCAGCACGCTGCGGCAATTACCCATTTTCGCGAGGCGCATCGCCTGGTGCCCGATAGCTGGACCTTTCGCCGTCAGGCCTGGTCATTGGAGAAGGTTGGCGACGGCCCGCTCGCGCGCTTCTGGCAGGGGCCAACGTCTGAGGCGCCCGAGGCCTGGCCCTATGCAGGCGATTGGCTCAGTGACATCCGCGCGAGCGGCGCGGAAAACTACAGTGAGCCGTGGCGGCCTTGAGGGGCCGTGAGTGATGAACCTGCGCACAGCGCCCGGCGCAGGATGAATTGCTGCATGAGCGTTGACCTGCCGCCGGCGTTTGCCAAGAAAATGTCAGCGCGCAGGTCTCAGATTTTCATCTTCAATTGAGCGCCTCTCAAAGATGATGACGCTGCCCGGTATGTTTGCGTCCGCGCTGCACTTGGCCTGACGCGCGGCGAAAAATCAATCCGCCTTCAAGCCCGCGCGCTTGATAATCGCGGCCCACTTGGTCAACTCGCTGCGGCGAAAGCTGTCGAGCTCCGCTGCAGTTCCACCCACGATCTCAGCGCCTAACCCCGCAAGACGTTCACGCACATCAGGCAGGGCCAGCGCCTTCACCACCTCACGCTGCATGCGCTCGATGATCTCCGGCGCTGTGCCGGCCGGTGCAAACAACGCGTTCCATTCATACACCTCGTAGCCTGGCAAGCCAGCTTCGGCAATCGTCGGCAATTGCGGCATCGACGCCGAGCGCTTGCCCCCGGTCACCGCGAGCGCCTTCACCTTGCCTGACTTGATGTGCGACGAAGCCGACGCGAGATTGCCGAAGAACATCGGCACCTGCCCGCTCATCACGTCGATGATGGCCGGTGCGCCACCGCGATACGGAATGTGCACCATGAACAACCCCGCCTGCGCCTTGAACAACTCCGCCGCGAGATGCTGCGCCGAGCCATTGCCGCTTGACGCGTAGCTGTACTGGCCCGGCTTTAATTTGATGTCGGCGATCAGCGCCTTGACGGTGTCGAACTTCACTGCCGGGTTCACCACCAGCACATTGGGCACGCGCAACAACAGGGACACCGGCGCGAGGTCCTTGAGGGTGTCGAACGGCATCTTCGCCTGCAACGACGGGTTGACGCTGTGCGACGAGGCGTCAAACAAAAACGTATAGCCATCAGGCGCCGCCTTGGCCGCCGCCTCGCCACCGATCACGCCGCCGCTGCCGGCGCGATTTTCGATCAGCATGGGTTGGCCCAATGCTTCGCTCAACTTCGGCGCCAGCAGGCGCGCAGTGATATCGACACCGCCGCCGGCCGGGTAAGAGACGATGAAACGCACCGGTTTGGCGGGCCATGTTTGTGCCGATACTGACCCACCGGTGCAGACCAACAGTGCAAATGCACCCAATACAACAGTTTTGATCCTGCCCATCATCGCCCCACTTCCATCGCCATCACACCGGGATACCGGCCTGACAGCCGCTCCCACCAATGATTTCCAGCCATCGGCCTGAAATCCTCTACCACCAGGGCGTTGCGGCCATTCCCCCTCTAGCGCACAAAGCCTTTTTCGGCCAGCCACTTCTGAATGACACCTGCGACCTGGTCGCTGTTGCGATCCATCATCATCATGTGCGAATTGCCGGTGATGCCCTGCTTGGGCAAGTCGATCACATCGTACTTGCCGCCCGCCTTGCCAACCTCTCCGAGGAAGCGCA
>JANNCZ010000538.1:0-2172 GCA_031387185.1 Burkholderiales bacterium | reverse complement strand
GCCATCACGCCGTCACGGCGCGTCTGGCTGGAGCTGGCGCGGCTGATGGAAGCGACCGGGCAGCTTGACGCCGCGCACCGGCATTACAAGGCGGCGGCCGAGGCAAAATGTTAGTCGAGACCAGTGGCCCCAATCTGGATTTGTGGCCCAGGGCGTCATCGTGGGACTGACACTAGTTAAGTTTTAGCGAAACCGTTACTCGCGTAGACTCCGGCATTTCCGCGCGTTGGAAGCGAGCCCGCTGCGTGAATGGGACCCCGGTACCGCCGCCGCCATGAACGCGCAGACCTTGCCGAGGGTGGCAATGCCGAATCGAAACGGCTTTACCACCGATGACCCGCGGCCGGATGTGGCAGGGTCGCGCTGCATGCAGGACTGCAAGTAAGGCGCAAGCGCGTCCGACTACCAGCGCGGCCGCCACGTACGAAAAAACGGATCGTAGTAATAGGGCGCGCCAACGCTGCCGCCAAAGCCAAAGCGTGGCCCCCAGGCGCCGCCGTAGCCGTATCCATAGGGCCACGGGCCATACTGGTTTTGCAGTGCGCGGCGGCGGTTGCGTTCGCGCTCGAGTTCTTGCGCCGTCTTGGCATCGCGGTCGGCGAGCTCGGTGAGCAGGGTGGCCTGGCGCGCTTTCTCCTGTGCTTCCACGAGGTAGTCGATCACGCGTTGGTCGACGCCTTGCCGATGGAGATCAACAATCTGTTGCGGATTGAGGTTATAGAACGTGCCGGTATCGCGCAGACGCTTGATGATGGCGTCGGGCGTGGCCTTCTCCTGCGACCAGCCGATCAGTTCGGTCAACGGTACTTTCGGGTTGGGCGGCGGCGTGAGGCGGGCGAGGTCTTGCGGGCTCAGGCGCGCCACCTGCCCGGTTTCCCCGGTTGAAGCGCAGCCGCTCAGCATGCCCAAGACGACACAGGTGACGGCAAGAGACCAGCGCAGTGTGGATCGGGGACTTGTCATGACACCTCCGCAAGAGTCAGGCTATAACGCATTCGACAGCGCAACGGCTGACAGGTTTCATGCTGCCGGTGTGACCGCCCCGGCCGCCCCGGCCGCCACTGCCTTGAACGGGCTGTGATCGCCCAATTCGTTGACGTAGCGGTGAATGCCGGCTTCCTCGCGCTGGAGAAAATTTTCCACGGCGTCAGAGAACTGCGGATGCTTGAGCCAATGCGCCGATACCGTTTCGACCGGCAAAAATCCGCGCGCAAGTTTGTGTTCGCCCTGTGCGCCGCCTTCAAACAGTTGAATGCCGCGTGCGATGCAAAATTCCAGCGGCTGGTAGTAACAGGTTTCAAAATGCAGGCCAGGCGAATAACCGATGGCGCCCCAGTAGCGGCCATAGAGGGTTTCACCGTTGTGGATACACAGCGAGGCGCACACGTCATCACCCTGCATGCTGCCCACCACCAGCAACAAATTCTCCGGCATGGTGTTGCCAATGCGCTCAAAGAAGCGCAGATTGAGATACGGCGTCGAGTGATGCGCACGATAGGTGTGGCTGTAGCACTTGTTCCAGAAGCGCCAGCGCTCTACCGTGATGTCGCGCCCCTCGACGTGGCGAAAGGTGATGCCTGCATCGCGCACCTTGCGGCGCTCCTGCCTGATTTTTTTGCGCTTGTCGTGCGACATGGTGGCGAGAAAGGCATCGAAATCGGCGTAGCCCTGATTGCGCCAGTGAAACTGCACTGAGCGGCGCAGCATCATGCCGGCTTCCTGAAGCAGCTGCGCTTCGGTCTCGGTGGGAAACAGCACGTGCAGTGACGACACTTTCGCTTCGCCCGCGAGGCCGAGAGCCGCTCGCACCAAGGCTTTTCGGCCCTGGTCGTCACGCGCCAGCAGGCGCGTACCGGTGCAGGGCGTGAACGGAATCGCCGCCAACAGCTTGGGGTAATAGTCCAGGCCGTGGCGGTTATACGCATCGGCCCAGGCCCAGTCGAACACGTATTCGCCGTAGGAATTGGTCTTGACGTAGAGTGGCATGGCGCCGAGGAAATGTTCGGCCTCCCACAGCGAGAGGTATTGCGGCGTCCAGCCGGCCGCTTCGGCGGCGCAACCGCATTCATGCAGGGCGTGCAGGAATTCGTGGCGCAGCAGCGGATGGTTGGCGGTGAGCGCGTTCCACTCCTGCGGGGCAATGCCGACGATCGAGTCGAGAATTTTGATGAG
>JANNCZ010000491.1:0-4165 GCA_031387185.1 Burkholderiales bacterium | reverse complement strand
CAAAGCGCAAAGTGCTGCCGTTGTCGGCAAAATAGAGCGGCTTGATGCCCAGCGGGTCGCGGGCAAGAAACAACTCTTGCGCGCGCTCGTCCCAAATGCCGAAAGCGAACATGCCGCGCAGGGCATGCACCATGGCCGCGCCGCGCTCGGCGTAGAGATGCAGCAACACCTCGGTATCGGAGTGGGAGCGAAACACGCACCCCTTGGCTTCGAGCTCGCGGCGCAATTCGCGGTAGTTGTAGATCTCGCCGTTGAAGGTGATGCACAGCCGGCCATCAGCGCTAAACATCGGCTGGGCGCCGGCATCGGAAAGATCAATGATGGCCAGGCGCCGGTGCGCCAGGCCGATGCGCTGGTCGTCGGAGATCCACAGGCCGGCGCCGTCCGGCCCGCGTTTGAGCATGGCCTCGCGGATGCGCAGCAGTTCTTCGCGGTCTACCGGGGGTGCCGCATCGCGATAGCTGTAAATGCCGGCGATGCCGCACATGGTGGTTGCTCTGGTTCCGATTGTTTGGTGGTTACGCTGCCTGCGAAGCTGCGACGCCCGCAGGTACATTTACCACAGGCGCAGGTACATTTACCGCAGGCGCAGGTACATTTGCCGCAGGCGCAGGTACATTTGCCGCAGGCGCAGGTACATTTGCCGCCGGCAAGGCGTAGATCTCGTCCACAAATGCAGCGTCCGCCGCCAGCGCTTGCCCGTCCATGCGAAACACCTGGTATCCCGCTTCGTGCAGCAGCTTTTGGCAGGCGCGCATCGGCACGTCGCCATGCAAGGCAATCAACAACACGGCGGTGCGCTGCCGCAATAGTGCCTTCGCGCCCTCCAGCACCGAGGCCTCGGCGCCCTCCACATCCATCTTGATCAAGTCAGGCGGCGGCAAAGTACCCTCTTGAATCAAGGCATCAAGGGCAACCGTTGGCACCAGATACCCCTTGGCATTCTCGGCGAGCATGCCCATGGAATTGCTCTGCGCGATCTGAAACCCGGCTACGCCGGGCCGGCCGGCAACGGCGGCCTGCACCAGGGTGACATTGCCGATGGTGTTCAAACGCAGGTGGTGCAGCAGGTTGGCGGCATTTTCGGCAAAAGGCTCGAACGCCCAGACATGACCGGTTGCGCCGGTCAATCTGGAAAAGGCCAGAGTGTAAAAACCGGCGTTCGCGCCAATGTCGAAGATCTTCATGCCGGGTTTGACCAGGCGCGCGACCAGCGCCTGCTTGTCGTGCTCATAGTGCCCGAGCCAGCAGCCATGAATGCTCGACCCGGCGACCCATTTCATGCCGGCGTTGAGGCCGGACCGCACCGTCATGACGGCTCGCTTCGGTACCAGCCGCAACGGGAGTCGCAAGACTTGCCCGAGCAGACTGGTTTGGGGGATATGCGACAAGCTGGCAGTGCTCATATGTTGTTGGTCACGGGGTATTCAATTCATACGGGATAATTGCAGACATAATCAGTTATCAACCTCGGCACTTAAGCTTCGGAAGCTGGCACCATGATCCTGATCACCGGCGGCACTGGCTACATAGGCTCGCATACCTGTGTTGCGCTTGCGCAGGCCGGCCATGACCTGTTGATTCTCGACAATCTTTGCAATAGTCGCGCCGATGTAGTGGATCGGCTGGAAACTATTTGCGGTAAACGTTCCGGTTTCATCGAGGGAGATATCCGCGATGCTGCGCTGATGGACCGGTTGTTCGCCAAGCATCAAATCACGGCTGTGATGCACTTCGCCGGCCTCAAGGCCGTTGGCGAGTCTGTCGAACGGCCTCTTGATTATTACGACAACAACATCCATGGCACCCTGCAGCTGCTCGGAGCTATGCGCCGCGCAAATGTGAAGGCATTGGTTTTTTCGTCGTCTGCGACTGTCTATGGTGACCCGGCCAGGGTACCGGTTCGCGAAGATTTTCCGCGCGCCGCAAGTACCCCTTATGGGCGCAGCAAGCTGATGATTGAAGACATTCTGGCCGATGTGCGCCAGGCTGAGCCCGACTGGCGCATCGCCCGGCTGCGCTATTTCAATCCGGCCGGCGCCGACAAGTCCGGCTTGATCGGCGAAGACCCGCAGGGTGCTCCGAACAACCTGATGCCTTTTATTGCGCAAGTAGCGGCCGGCCGTCGCGAATCGCTCAACATCTGGGGTGCTGACTATCCCACACCGGACGGCACCGGCGTGCGCGACTACATCCATGTGTCTGATCTGGCCGATGGCCATGTGGCGGCGCTCGACTACCTCAACCGGCGCGGCGGGATGCTCACGATAAATCTTGGTACCGGGCAAGGTTATTCCGTCCTCGACATGGTCAATGCATTCGAGCGAGCCAGCGGCCGCGCAATTGCCCGCAAGATTGGCCCACGCCGTGCCGGCGACATCGCCCAATGCTGGGCTGACCCGAGTCTGGCGCGGGAGCTGCTCGGCTGGACCGCACAAAGAGGGCTGGAGCAGATGTGTACCGATGCATGGCACTGGCAGCAGAGGTGCGCCGATAGCGGATAGTCCAACAGGCTATCGTGCGTCCCGGCCATCAGGAGGCTTCTGCTGCAAAATCGCGAAAGTAAGCAATCGCCGGGACCAAACCTTGATCAAGCGCCACCTTCGGCCGCCAGCCGAGCACGCGCTCCGCCAGGGCGATATCGGGCTTGCGTTGTGTTGGGTCATCGGCGGGCAGGGGCTTGAATTCAATCTTCGATGTCGAGCCGGTCATCGCCACCACTTTATTCGCCAGTTCCAAAATGGTGAATTCACCGGGGTTGCCCAGATTGACCGGGCCGGTGAAATCATCTGCGGAATGCATCAGCCGCATCAAGCCATCGACCAGATCGTCCACATAGCAGAATGAGCGGGTTTGTTTGCCCTCGCCATAGATCGTGATGGGGTTGCCCTTCAAGGACTGCACGATGAAGTTGGACACCACGCGCCCGTCGTTGGGGTGCATGCGCGGGCCGTAGGTGTTGAAGATGCGCGCCACCTTGATGCGCACACCGTATTGCCGGTGGTAATCGAAGAACAGGGTCTCGGCGCAGCGCTTGCCTTCGTCGTAGCACGATCGAATGCCAATCGGGTTGACATTGCCCCAATAGTCTTCGGTCTGCGGGTGGACTTTCGGGTCACCATAGACTTCGCTGGTGGAAGCCTGCAGTATCTTGGCCTTGACGCGCTTGGCCAGGCCCAGCATGTTGATCGCGCCATGCACGCTGGTCTTGGTGGTCTGCACCGGGTCGTGCTGGTAGTGCACTGGTGATGCCGGGCAGGCGAGATTGTAGATTTCGTCGACTTCCACAAACAGCGGGAAGGTGACATCGTGGCGCATCAGTTCGAAGTGCGGGTTCGGCAGCAGATGCGCGATGTTGTCCTTGGTGCCGGTGAAGAAGTTGTCGGCACACAGCACGTCGTTGCCTTCGGCCAGCAGGCGCTCGCAAAGGTGCGAGCCGAGAAAACCGGCGCCGCCGGTCACGAGGATGCGCTTGCGGGTGCTGTAGCTTCGCATTTATTGATTTTTCGTAAGAGGAGCCGACGCTGATGCTGGCCCCCATTTTACGATGTCATTCAATGCGCGGCCAGTGGAACCGACGGGGGTGCGCCGATACCGGGCAGTCCAAAAGGCCAACGACCATCATGGCCATCAGGGCGCTTCTGCTGCAACGCTCACCCAACCAGGCATCAGCGGGCTGTTGCATCAAGCCACATGCCAAGTTTCTCCAAATCCTGGTCCAGCGTGACGAGCCGCACATGATGCACGCGGGCCGTGGCAATGATCAAGGCATCCGGCAATTTCACGGATTTGCGGCTGCGGCGAATCGAGATTGCGGCGTCTTCAATTCCATTCATTGCGCAATTTGCGCTGAATATCCACCGGGTTTCCGGCAAACAATTTCGACTCGCTCAGGGCGCCAATCAGGCTGGCCAGCGGCTTCGCAGCCTGCGGGCGGCCTTTGTCGGATTCCAGCACCCCTTTCGAATCAGCCTTGGATTTCAGGTATTCCGCAAAGTCCAGGACTTCGTGCGCCAAAGGTTCCGGCAAATCCTTGACGGCCTCGGAAATCTTTTCCATTACGCCCATATCTACCCCGCTACGGTGGTTTATTGACGAGAAGTTTACGCCCATCTCAATCAATGCTGCGTTGCCCTTTCTGGCAAACCCGCTCCCGCAAATACGA
>JANNCZ010000400.1:0-3180 GCA_031387185.1 Burkholderiales bacterium | reverse complement strand
CGCATCACGCCTGCCAGATGCAGTCGGATGCGTTGTGCTGCTGGCGCGCCGGCCAGCAGCGCTACAGAATCGGGGGGCGTGGCTTGCTGCAAGCGAAATGCGCGTGAAGTGCGCAGGTCAGATCGCCGCAGTTACTGCACGCCGCCATCCGCGTTCGGACTCCACTCCTCGTGGTCGTAGGATTCACCGCCCGATATCGCGCGCCCCGCCTTGTCGAATGACACGACAAGGCGGATGCGCCGTGGCAGTCCCTCGGACATTGCCGCGTAGTCCCACATTTCGCCACCATCGCTGGCAGGAAACACTGTGCCAGCGCGGCCCAGCAGCTTGCGCACGTCGTCACGCGTGGCCTGGCCCCAGGCGATCTTCGCCGTTTGCGCCACTGTGAGCACTTGGTCGACGGCGGTCACTTTGCCGCCACCATCGAATCGCACCATGTAAGTTTGGCGCCCAAATGGCCCGCGTGGATACTCCCACGATTCGATCGCCTGCGAGCCGGTACCTTTGTGAACAGCCGCTGGCTCGCCCATCAACTGGCGCACGTCGGCTTGCGTTGCCGTACCCGGCACCAGCGAGCCGCCGCTGTAAGACGCACAGCCGGACAGCATCATCAAGCCCGTCACTGTCGACACCAAAGAGACCCAAACTTTCATGACATGCCCTCCTTAAGCCATCCGCAATGTGCGATCAAAACGGGCGCACCTGGTTTGCGACGCATTTGGATGAACAAGTACAGCCAGGGTTGTATTCCCGTTCTCCGCCGTGCTGGTTGCTTCTGTTTCATTGCGACCCCGCGCTTGCGCCGCGCTTATGATACGCCGATGCTCGCCGCCGCTATCACCGTCATCGCGCTGGTTGTCATCTGGTTCGCCGGTGCCGGCGCGTTGCTGTTGCTGATCGCCGTGCTGATCGGCGCGACGTTTGCCGTGGCTGCGGCTGAGGCCAGACAGCGGCCGCCAGACACCACCTTTGGGTGCACCAGCCGCGCGACGCTGTGGGCTGGCGAGATCGCAGCAGCGTGGTCCATTTTTCTCTTTTGGATGCCGTTCGAACGATGGCTGATGGCGCGTGACCGGCAGGCAGCGCGCCTGCCCGGCCGCTTCGCCTCTGCTGACAAGGCACCAGTAAACGCTACCCCCGCGGGCATCGCACCTCAAGCAAGAGTCGCCCATGAAGCGCCGCCAGTGTTGGTACAGCCAGTATTGCTGATCCACGGCTACGTGAACAACGCCGGTGCACTATGGAATCTCTGGAGAGCATTGTGCCGCAAGGGTTTTGGCGTGCACACCCTCAATCTCGAACCGGTGTACGCAGACATTGAGCGCTACGCGCCGTTGATCGCGGCGCGCATTGCGGCGATTTGCGCCAGCACCGGCGCATCAGAGGTCACACTGGTCTGCCACAGCATGGGCGGGCTGGCCGCGCGTGCCTACCTGCGCGACTCTACCTTGCAGCAACGCGCGCCACGGGTGGCCAAGCTCATCACGCTGGGCAGCCCGCACCACGGCACGCAGTTGGCACGCATCGAGCACAGCCCCAACGGGCGCCAAATGCGCCCGCACAGTGAGTGGCTCACCGCGCTTGCCGCGCACGAGCAAGGCGCGTGGGTCTGCCCGCTGGTATCGATCTATTCGCTTGATGACAACATCGTCGTGCCGGCGCTGAGTGCGCGTTTGGAGGGCGCTCGCAATCTTGAGTTGACCGGCATCGGCCATATCAGCCTGCCACTATCGAGCCGGGTGATTGAGCTGGTTATTGCAGAGTTGGAGACGGATCGCGCTTGAGCCAGGCGGCCACTGCCGTTTAGCCCGAACACCAAAACAAAAAGGGGGCAACGCCCCCTTTTTGTTTTGCACCGCGTAGCTTGGCGGTGCGGCACCTTCACTGATCAGGCGCGCAGATCCTGCGCCTTGACCGGCAGATCGCGGATGCGCTTGCCGGTGGCGTTGAAAATCGCATTCAACACCGCCGGCGCGGCCACTGCAATGGTCGGCTCGCCAACGCCGCCCCAGAAATCACCCGACGGCATGACGATGGACTCGACCTTCGGCATTTCGCTGATCTTGAGCGACGGGAAGTTGTGGAAGTTGGTCTGTTCAATAGCACCATCTTTCACCGTGCACTCCTGATACAGCATCGCACCGAGGCCGTAAACGAACGAGCCTTCGATCTGCATCGCGATTTGCTTGGGGTTGACCGCGTTGCCGCAGTCGGTCGCAGCAACGATGCGCTTGACCAGCAGCTTGCCGTCTGCTGCCACCGTGACCTCGGCACAGGCCGCGATGTAGGAGCCGAAGCAGTAGAACGCCGCAAGGCCGCGCCCGCTGCCTTTCGGCAACGGCTTGCCCCAGCCGCCCTGATCGGCTGCGGCCTTCAGCACCGCCCAGCCTTTCGGGTTTTTCGCCATCAACTTTTGCCGCAGCGCCAGTGCGTCCTGCCCGCTGGCGTGGGCGATCTCGTCGACAAACGACTCCATGTAGATCGCGTTCTGGTTCGCATTCACGCCACGCCAGAAACCGGGCGGCACATGGGTGTTGCGCATCGCGTGGTCGATCATCAGGTTGTCAAACGCATAGCTGATCGCATGATCGGGGAAGCGGTCATGGCCTACGGGCAGGAGACCCTGGAAGGTCAGCAGATCCGCGCCATTCACCATCAGCGTCGGCAGCACCGAGGCGAGGATTGACTGGCCCGAGATACGCATGTTCAGGCCCGTGATATTGCCCTGCGCATCCACGCCAGCCGTCATCTTGCACTGCGTGACCGGGTGATAGGCGCCGTGCAGCATGTCTTCTTCACGTGACCACAACAATTTCACCGGCGTGCCGGGCATCTGCTTGGCGATGCTGACCGCCTGACGCACGTAATCGTGAAATGCGCCACGCCGGCCAAAGCCGCCGCCGAGGTTGATCTTGTACACGTCGCATTTGTTTTGCGGCAGGCCCGCCGCAGCGGCGCAGGCGGCGAGGGCGGCGTCGCCATTCTGCGTCGGACACCACACTTCGCATTTGTCCGCCGTCCACAGCGCGGTGGCGTTCATTGGCTCCATCGTCGCGTGGTTGAGGAAGGGATAGCTGTAGGTCGCCTCGATTTTTTTGGTGGCTGACGCAATCGCCGCCGCCGCATCGCCAACCTTGTTGCCAATAAACGCGTCGGTCGCATCGAGACCGGCCTTGTTGT
>JANNCZ010000355.1:0-6514 GCA_031387185.1 Burkholderiales bacterium | reverse complement strand
CTTCGGCGACTTGCCCGATGCCGAGTTCGCAGATCGCGTGGCTTGGCAGGCCGGCGATGTTGGCGCCCTTGAAGCGGATCGTTCCCGTCTCAGGACGCAATGCGGGCCTCTCGATGCCGGCGATGGCGCGGATCAGGCTGGTCTTGCCTGCGCCGTTGGCGCCGACGACTGCGACGATGCCTTTGTCGGGCACCTGCATCGAGATGTTGGAGAGGGCTTGCGCGTCGCCGTAGAACAGGTCCAGGCCGCTGATCTCGAGCAGGGCCTCAGTCATCGGCGCAGCAGCGGGCGCGGTCGCGGAGACAACATTGCCCTTGGGTGCCGGTTCATCCATCTAGCGCCTCCGCACCGAGATAGGACTCGATCACTTTGGCGTCGCGCACCACTTCGTCGGGCGTGCCGCGCGCGATCATTTCTCCGTGATGCAGGACCACCACGGTTTGCGCCAGCGCCATTACGGCGCGCATCACGTGTTCGACGAACAAAATCGCCATGCCGGTTTCCTGATTGACGCGGCGGAACACGGCGACGATCTCGTCCACTTCGGTGGGGCGCAGGCCGGCCATGACTTCGTCGAGCAGCAGGATCTTGGGTTGCGTGGCCAGCGCCCGCGCGACTTCGAGGCGCTTGCGTTCGGGCAGGGTGAGGTGGGCCGCGCGAATGTGGGATTTTTTGTCGAGGTGTACCAGCTTCAATACCTCGTTGGCCGCCTTGCGTGCCGCCGCCACGGTGGCCGCGCGGTTGAGTGCGCCGACCACGACGTTTTCCTCCACCGTCATTTCGGGGAAGGGCTTGACCACCTGATAGGTGCGCCCGATGCCGGCCTTGCAGGCCTGGTCGGAGCGCATGCCGATGAGGCTTTGGCCGTCGAGGTGCACGGTGCCGGCATCGGCGGCGAAGGTGCCGGCGATCAGGTTGAAGCAGGTGGTTTTGCCGGCGCCGTTCGGACCGATCAGGGCGATGATGCCCTTGGCGGGCACCTCGAAGCTCACGTCGTTCACGGCTTTGAGGCCGCGAAACGCTTTCGACAGGTTGCGCACTTCGAGCAGGGTGCTCATGGCTTGCCTGCGCCGCTTGCCTGGTTGCCTGCATTGCTGCCTGGATTGCTTTGCGCACCGCTGTCCGTGTCTTCGCGTGCCAGGCCGAGCTTGCGCGCCAGCGTCGGCCAGATGCCGTTCGGCAAAAATATCACCACCACCAGCAGCACGATGCCGTAGAACACCTGCTTGATGCCGGGTACTTCCACGCCCGCGAGGCTAAGCAACTCGGTGATGCCATCGGCCAGCAGGGTCAGCACGGCGGCGCCGAGGATCGGGCCGAAGAGGGTGCCGACGCCGCCGATGATTGGCCCGAGGATGATTTCAATCGAGCGGCTGATATGGAAAATCTGCTCGGGAAACAGGTTGTTGTAATAGAACGCGTAGAACACACCGGCTACCGCCGTCAGCGCCGAGCTGATCGCGACCGCGAGCATCTTCCAGCGGAAGGTGTTGATGCCCAACGCCTGCGCGGCTTCTTCATTTTCCCGGATCGCCTGCCAGTAAAAACCGGCGCGGCTTTTCAGCAGCCAGGTACACAACGCCAGCGCACCGGCGGTGAGGGCAAGGATGGCGTAGTAATACATGGCGGGCGGGCCACGAAAGCTGGCGATGTCGATCACGTCGCGCTGCGCCACTTTCAGGAACAGGCCGCCCGGGCCGCCGGTCCATTGCAGATGGTCGAAGCCAATGCGCGTGAATTCGGCGAAGGCGATGGTCAGCAGCGCAAAATACACGCCTGAGATGCCGAAGCGGAAGGCGAGGAAGCCGATGATGCAGCCGAGGGCTACGCAACAGGCAATCGCCAGCCAGACGCCGGCCCAGGGGCCGATGCCCAGATGCACGAACAGGCCGGCCGCCACGTAGGCACCGACGCCGACATAGAGCGAATGCCCGAGCGAGAGCTGGCCGCAGAAGCCCATCATCACGTTCCAGGCCTGGCAGGTGAAGGCGAAAAACAAAATCAGTGTGGCGACCGACAGCAGATAGCTGTTGGCGACCAGCGGCAGCAGCAACAGCGCGATGCCGAGGAGGGCGAGGCAGACCAGGGCGCGGCGGTTCATGGCGCGGCGCTTTCGGAAATATCCGTGTGCACGGTCACTGCTTTTTCCCCGTCACTGCTTTTTCCCCAATAGGCCCTGCGGCCGGAACAGCAGCACCAATATGAGCAAGCCAAAACTGAACATGCTCTTGGCCGAAGGCGCGAGCAGCAAACCGGCCAGCGCCTCGGACATGCCGATCAATATGCCACCGATGATCGCACCCGGCATCGACCCCAGGCCGCCGACGATCACCGTGATGAAGGCGAGCAGGGTGTAGGCGGGGCCGAGGTTGGGCGTCACATCGACCAGCAACACCATCATGCAGCCGGCCACCGCGACGCAGGCCGAACCGACGCCGAAGGTGAGGGCGTAGAGGTGCTTGACGTTGAGGCCCACCACCAGTGCGCCAAGATGATTGTCGGCGCAAGCGCGGATCGCCTTGCCGGTGAGGGTGAAGCGGAAGAAGGCGAACAGGGCGCCGGCGGTGAGCAGGGCGAGGCCGGCGGCGTAGAGGCGCGCTTTGTCGATCAACAGGCGCCCCAGCTCAATCGATTCGAGCTGGTAGTCGACCTGCAGATTGCGCGCGTCCGGCCCGAAAATCATCAACAGGCCGTTCACCATAATCATCGCCACGGCCACCAGCAGCATGAACTGCGAATGCTCGGGCCGCGTGATGAAGGGATTGATCAGGCCCTTCTGCAGCCAGTAGCCGAACACGAAAAACGCCGCCGCCACCGGCAACACCGCGAGGAAGGGGTCGAGCTTGAATCCCGCGAACAACAGCACCGCCGCATACATGGCGATGGTCATCATCTCGCCGTGGGCGAAGTTGACCACGCGCACCACGCCGAAAATCACCGACAGGCCGAGCGCCATCAAGCCGTAGACCATGCCGGTGAGGAGACCAGCAATGAGCACGTTGGCGACCAGGTCCCAACTCATGCTGCGGTCTCCGAGCGGTGTTGCGGGCGGCCATGCTCACACTGGCGCTCGCCCAGCGACGTTGCAAGCTCACCGCCCTCGATGCACCGGGCGGCAGTGGCCCGAAAAAAGGGCCGGCGGTGCCGGCCCTTCATGACACGGGACAAGATCAAGCCTTGTAGTCCGGCCACGGGAATACCGCTTTGGTTTCCGCAGCATCGACCGGCAGCACCACTTGCGAGCGGCCATCCTTGTTTAGCAGGCAGGCCGAGAGGTTGCCCTCGACCTGGCCCTTGGCGTTGAACCTGATCGGCCCGCCCAGGCTCACGCGGTCGGTCAGGTTGGTCTGGCGAATCGCATCAGCCAACTCTTTCGGGTTGGTCGAGCGCGCACGCTTGAACGCATCGGCCGCGATCAAAATCGATTCAAAGGTGTAGCTGATATTGGCGCCGTGGTGATACAGCTTTTCGTTCGGTAACTGCTTGGCCATCTGCTTGATGACGGCCGCAGTCATATTGGTCTTGGGGTTGTACCAAGGGTTGTTGGAGATGGCGCCATCGGCCAGCTTGCCAAGAGCCTTGTGGTACTGCGCTTCGTAAATGCCCGGTGAGCCGGGGCTGACCACACCCATGATGTTCCAGCGCTGCTTGACGATCTCGCGACGCAGGATGATGGCGTCGTTGAGGCGGCACACCAGCAGGAGGAAGTCGGCTTTGGCCGCTTTCGCCTTTGACACCTCGACCGACAGGTCTTTCGCAGCCGGATCGTACGAGATGGTTTCGACGATTTTGAACGGCAACTGCGTCAGGCGCGGCAGGATCGCGCCAATGCCGCGGTTCATCGCCTGGCCAAAGGTGTCGTTGACGTGCATGAACACGGCGCTGCGCGGCGCGACGTTGGTGGCACGGAACAAATCACCAATCAGGGCCAGACCATTGACGGTCAGGTCGATCGCGGTGGGGAAATTGCGGAACACGAACTTGTAGCCCTGCTCGGTGATGGGGGGCGCAGCGGCAATGTTGATCACGAATGGCACGCCTTTTTGTTCGGCCACCTGCGCAATCGCCGAGGCCGCCCCCGAATCGAAGGGCCCGACCAGCACGTGCGCGCCTTCCTGGATCAAGCGCTCTGCACGGGTGCGTGCCACATCGACGTTGGACTCCCAATCCGCGTTCATGAGCTCGATGTCGACGCCAAGCAGGTCCTTGATCAGGGCCGGGGCGATGTCGGCCCCGAGCTGGCATGACTGGCCGATCTGGCCCTGCACGCCCGAGCGCGGCAGGATCACGCCGACTTTGAGTCTGGTCGATTGCGCGCGCACGATGGCGGGGAAGCCGCCTAGCGCAGTGGCACCCATTGTGGTGGCACCAGCGGCGGCTTGCATCAGCTTGCGGCGGCGTGGAGAAGCGGGGCGGTTCGGCAGGGCAGTCATGTTGTCTCCTTCGGTTCGTGGTGATGGTGGCCACGTTATCGGGCTGTTGCCCGCTTCTGCTCAGGCTGTTTCTTGCACGTCCTTGATTGAGCAGCGCCAAGTCTAGCATTCCCGCAATGAGGCCTTGTTGGCGGCTGACGCCGGCCGCCGCCGCACCGTGTCTCTCGTTTGTACGGAAGGTCCCGGTTGGAAATGCTGTAATCAGCGATGCACATAAATTACCGCTCATTCTTCTCATCGCTCCTGCGCGCTTGCGCACTCGCCGCATTTGGCACAGCCCTTACGGCCTGCGCCCTGGTCGGCCCGCGCGTCATCCACGAGACCCCATCCATGTTCGGTACGCTCGTGGTCACCGACGATGGCGCCAACCTGCGCTCGTTGCGCTTCGGCCGCAACGGCATCACCCAAAGCACCACGAAGGTGGGCGATCCGGATCATTTGCAATTTGGCTACACCAAGCTAGCCCTGGCGGGCATTGCACTGCTGCCTGCGGGTGCGGCGGCCACAACGGGCCCGCCGTTGGCCGCAGCGCCTGGCGAAGCAATCCCGGCCGTGCCCGCCAACCTGCCGGCCAGCGCGTCGCCGTCGTCGCCGGGCAGTGCATTGCCTACCCCGCGCCGCGCATTGATCATCGGCCTCGGCGGCGGCACGCTGCCGGTGTTTCTGCATCGCCATCACCCGGACACGCTGATTGACGTAGTTGACATCGACCCGAGCGTAATTGTGGCGGCGAAACAATTTTTCGGATTCACTGAAGACGCACGCATGACAGCCCACGTCAGCGACGGCCGCACCTTCATCGAGCGCGCGCCGCGCGCCCATTACGACCTCATCATCCTGGACGCGTTTGGCGACAGGGAAGTGCCCTCCCATCTCACCACCCGCGAATTCCTGCAAGCCGTGCACGCGGCGCTCAGCCCTGATGGCGTGGTGGTCAGCAACGTCTGGCGCCGCGGTTACAACCCCCTCTATGACAATATGCTGCGCACTTACGCCGATGTGTTCGCGACTTTGCACGTGCTCGAATCAGCCCGCGAAGTCAATAACCTCGTATTTGCATTGCCGCAGGCACGCATCGTCAGCCGTGAACAGTTTGCCGCGCGGGCGCAGCGCTTGGCACAGCGAGGGGGATACCGGTTTGACCTGGGGCAACTGGTCATGGAGAGCTATGCGGCGGGGCCCGTGGTTCGTAGCGGCGCCGAGGTGTTGCGGGATGTGCCGGTCAAGCGTGCGCCTTGATGTATTTTGAGTTGTACCAGCGTCTGAATGTCGGCAGACGAGTCAACTGGCCGTTTCAGCTGGGTGGTGATACGTGCAAGCGTCCGTTTGGGGTACTCACATAGGGCAAATTGCTTGACCGCGCAGGCGTTGTCAATAGTGGAGGAACGACGCGACCGGTTGGGTTTCCAGATGTTTGTGCAGGATCTGGTAGGCATCGAGATCGAAGCGCCGCTCTGCGCTTTGCGCCAGCTCCCACGCCGCGGCTTCGGATTGCACCGTGCCCAGATAACACCATTGGTCGATCACATGCCAGTCAGTGCGCAGCAGCCCGGTACTTTTCTCCACCACTGATACCGGGCCGGCGTAAGGCCAGCGCCGCAGGCGTTTTAGGTCGAGCGCCGCGTGTACCCGTCGCAGATGCTCTGACGCGAGTTCGTGGCCGATGCATGCGCCTCTGCACAATTTGATCTGATAGCCAAAGCAGGGGCCGGCGCCGCGCTCAAGGCCGAGGGATTTGGCGCACAGTTGTGCTGACGAAGCGATCTCCAGCAGCCATCGTTTCGCTGCGGCGCGCGAGCCAAACAGGCCATAGTGGGCATCGAGTGCGTCCAGCGGAATGTCGTCTGATTTCACAAAGTCGGGCAAGCCCGATGTTTCATCGAGACGAATTGCGCTCCAGCCGCTCTTGCGCCGCAGCTTGATGTTGTGCGCGGGCATGCGCTGCTTTACCAGTTGCGCCTCGCGCAGCAGGGCACCGAGTTCGCCTGCCGTCTCTTCGACTTCGATGCGGCGTAATTCCTGCGACAGGCGCAGATCGGTGCCGGAGCGGTAGTCGTTGGAAAAATGCGCGCCGATGCGCT
>JANNCZ010000351.1:0-1862 GCA_031387185.1 Burkholderiales bacterium | reverse complement strand
CGCCTCGACTGTGTGGCCCTGCACTGCAACGGCAAGACCCTCACGCAGCCGCTCGCCGCAGCGATCAAACAAGCCGGGTATGGGCTCATGTGCTGGACCGTGAATGACCCCGCCGATGCACAACGTCTGTTCGCATGGGGTGTGGACGCCATCTGTACCGACCGGCTGGATTTAATGCGGCCCTGAAGACCTCGCCGCGCAGCACCGGCGGTGATTGACCCGTACCCCCGCCCAGACGGTCACGAGCGGCGTCGAGATGCTGCAACCGTGACAATGTTCACACCCGTTACAGCTTTTTACGTTTGTGCGGTAGGCCGTTAATGTGCGCATGGCGTTTAATACGCACAGGGAACAGTGCATCACCACCCTGCCAATCACTTACCAGGAGAGAGACATGAACATTCGCACACTGATCGCCGCCCTCATGATGACGGGCGCCACCGCCGCTTTTGCCCAAACGCCTGCACCGGCCACCACGCCGCCTAGCCAGCAGGAGGCCCCCAACGCGCAGAAGCGTATCGACGCACGCGAAGCCGAGCAACAGAAGCGCATCGACCAGGGCAAGGCCTCCGGTTCGCTCACCGACAAGGAAGCCGCACGTCTGCAAAAGGGCCAGGCGCGCGTGCAGAAAATGGAAGACAAGGCCAATGCCGACGGCAAGATCACGAAGAGAGAAGCGGCACATATTGAGCACGCCCAAAACCGTGAAAGCCGCAAGATTGCACGCGAAAAGCATGACCGCCAGAACGACCGCAATCACGATGGCAAAAACGATCGTCAAGGCAAAAAGTAAGCAAGCACTAGACGGAGCGGAGCAGCACGGCGCTTGAAAGGCCGTGCTGCTCCGTTCTCGTGGCGCGCGTGGCGCTGGTTTCGCGCAGACGCCGCACCGCAGATGTCTCGGTGCAACCTGCGGAACTTTCCGCGCGGTGTACACTCCAATCCACTATTGAAAAGTCGAGAAGCCACCGTCCAGATAGGGCGGGGTACATCGCGTGGCCGGGCCTGTTTTATATGGGTTCCGGCCATTTTGTTTTTGGGGTGTCGAACGGATCCCTTGGCGCCAGTGGGGACGGCGCTTGTGAGGGAGCGGCGACAAGGGGGCGGCGACGCGCAGCCAGCTGGCGGCCTACGGCCTAGAATGGCGGCCACTGATGCTGGCGAGACCGCAAGCGGCGTTGGTGAAAGAGTTGGGCAGACCGGACGGAGAACACTATGCGCATGGATGATGGCCGGGAGAGCGACAATGTCGAAGACCGGCGCGACGAGAGCAGTGGCGATAGCAGCGGAGGCGGTGGCGGGATGCGCTTCGGCGGCGGGGGCATCGGCATTGGCAGCATCGCCATTGCGCTGGTGGCCTCGTACTTTCTCGGTATCAACCCGATGACGGTATTGTCGATCCTGTCGGGTGGCGGAGGCGGCGGTGCGCCGGTGGTACAGCAGCAACATCAAGGCCCGGCCCATGCGCCTCCCAAGGACGACAAGCAGGCCCGCTTTGTGTCAATGGTGCTGGCCGATACCGAAGACGTGTGGCGCGCGCAATTTGCCAAATCGGGCAAACAGTATCCCGAACCCAAGCTGGTGCTGTTTCGCGGCTCCACACCTACGGCGTGCGGTTCCGGGCAGGCGGCGATGGGGCCTTTTTATTGCCCCGGCGACCAGAAGATTTACATCGATCTGTCGTTCTACGACGAGATGAAAACGCGCTTTCACGCGCCAGGCGAATTCGCCCAGGCCTACGTGATCGCCCACGAAGTCGGGCATCACATACAGAATGTCACCGGCATCTCGTCCAAGGTTGATACTGCGCGCCGCCGCGCTTCGGAGCGCGAAGGCAACGCGTTGTCCGTGCGGCTTGAGCT
>JANNCZ010000306.1:0-3934 GCA_031387185.1 Burkholderiales bacterium | reverse complement strand
CTTGCGGCGATCGTCATGGCAGCAGCGTCTCCACTTTCAGCACACGCACGTGGGTCGACGCATAGAGCGCCGGGCGACTGGTCAGCCAGTCCGGCGCCAGAGTCCAGACCGGGTCCGCCGAGGTGACCAGCACATCCGGTTTCAGGCGTGCCAGTTCCATCGCCAGGCCCGGCAGGCGGCTGGCATCGTTATCGGCGAAGCGATATTCGATGACCAGATTTTTGCCATCGACGTAACCCAATTCGCGCATGCCTTGCGCGAAGGCGCCCTGGAAATGGTTGTCGATATTGGCGGGTCGCGCCGGCATCGCCAAAAAGCCGACACGCCAGACTTTTCCCGCCGGGGCGGGTGCTTGCGCGAGCGTGGCGAAGGGCGCGGTGAGCGCGCCGGCACCTGCGGCGGCGATGAGGTGGCGGCGAGTGTTCATGCGATTTTCTCTCTGGAATACGCTGAAGAGTGGCTTGTACCAAGGGTTTTGACGATACGACGGCGGCGCATGCATGCAGTCTTCGCGCCAGACCACTGGCGCGCAGCATCAAGCCCATCTGCACCAAGCGCCAAAGTGCTGGTGACGCCGATCATTTACGCACAAGCGGGCCGCCGGTGAAACGTAAATATTCACGCCGGGTGGCGTAAAAATTACCGTTCGCAGTCCGCCGGGAGCAGCGCCGGGGGGGCATTTGAACAGCGGTGCCAGACAGCCTGGGCGCAATGCCTATGCAGCCGCTTGAGTATGCGGGCCAATATAATCGGGCCTTCTCAATCCACCAGGGGCGAGCCATGAAAACATTGCTGGATCAAGTTGCGCCCAAGCCTGCGCCCAGGAAGGCCGCAAAAAAGGCAGCGCTAAAAAAATCATCGTATGAAAAGCTCAAAGCCAATGGCTGGGGCGGCCTGCTCAAGACCTTTGATGCGGGCACCATCAACAAGCTCAAGGCCATGTAAATGCGCTTGATGCTCGATAGTTCTGTACTGATCGAAATCGAGCATCGCAATGCGAACATCATTGCCCGCCTCGATGCTTACAAGCGGCGCGAAGTGGCCATGTCGTCAATCGCGCTGGTGGAGTTGGAGATCGGCGTGGTGCTCGGGAATTACCGCAAGAAAAACCGCGCCTCGCTGGATTGGCTGATCGACAAATTCCAGGTACTGCCGTTCGACGCAAGAGTGGCCAAGTACGCCGCTTTGACATTCGCAAAGCATGAACTCAAACGGCATCGGCCCGGCACATTTGACGCCATGATTGCCGCCCACGCCGCCTCGCTCAAGCTGCCGGTAGCCTATTGCGATGGGGACTTCAACCGCTTCGCCGGCCGCAAGCTGCTGTGGCCCGCTTGACGCGAAGGGCGCGTCAGGCGGCGCCGGAGTCACGTCGATGCCCAGAGAACAAAGCAGCGCTACGGGCGGGTTTTCATTCAATCACCTTCTCCGCACTGATCAGCAACGCCTGCGGAATCTTCAGGCCCAGCGCCTTCGCGGTTTTGCCGTTGATGTAGAGGTCAATCCGCGTCGGCTGCTCCACCGGCAGTTCACTCGGTGAGCGGCCCTTGAAGATTTTGTCGACGTAGGTGGCGGCGTAGCGGTACCGGTCTTCCGATCTGCCGCCATAGCTCATCAGACAGCCGGCTTGGGCAATCCTGCTGTCAACGCCCATGCACGGCAGCCGGTGCCGGAGCGCCAATTGCCCGATCTGGTCGCTCTGCTGCTGAAACAAGGCGTCAAGCGGCACATACACCGCGCCGGCCTTGTCGCGCTTCATCGCTGCGAACGCGTTGTCAATTTCCTCCGGTGTGCTCACCTCCATGCGCACCAGCGCGACGCCGAGTTTTTCCGCCGCCATGCGTACCTGCTCGAAGCTGAGGCTGTTGGCCGGTGTATGCGGGTTGGTCAACACGGCCACGCGCGACACTTTCGGCGTCACCGCAGCCGTCATCTCAAGCAACAGTTGCAGGTGCTTGCCGCTGATCTCGGTGGTGTTGGAGGATACCCCGGTGGTATTGCCGCCGGGCCGCGCCAGGCTTTTGACCAGGCCGCTGCGTACCGGATCACCGGGGCCGACGAACACCAGCGGTATGGTTGACGTGGCCCTTTGTGCAGCCTGCGTCGGCGGCGAGCCCTGAATCACCATCACGTCGACCTTCAGCTTCACCAATTCAGCCGCCAGCACATCGAGCAGCTCGGGCCGGTTCTCGGCGTAGCGGTATTCGATCGTGAGGTTCTTGCCTTCCACATAACCGAGGTCACGCATGCCGCGCGCAACGGCGCCGTGAAAGTGCGCGTCGATCGATGCCGGGCGTTTGTTGGCGGCGAGAAAACCAACGCGCCAGATTTTTCCGGTGCCGGCGCCTGCCGGTGTGGCCGATGTGGTGCCGGGCGCTGCGCCCGGTGCGCCGCCTGGTGAGGCGCCCGGCGCTTGCGCGAGGGCAGCCAACGGTGCCGCGAACGTGACGGCAGTGCAGGGAAGCATGAGTGTGCGGCGTAGTTTCATTCACCTCTCCCTTGGTAATACGCTGAAGAATGGCTTGTACCAACGCTTTTGGCGATGCGGGTCGCGGCAATTCAGAAACAAATCATGCGGGCCGTCCCGGCGCCGGAAAGCCGGCGCGCACCGCGGGCACCATCTACACAAGGCGTCGACGCCTTATGAACGCATAACCGGTCCGCCGCTGAACAGTGAATATTCACGCCCGGCAGCGTGAATACTCCCGCGTACTGTCCCCCGTCACCCGTGCGCGCAGCGGTTCAGCGGAAAACCGCACTGCATCCACGTAAACGAGAGGCTAGGCCGCTGCCGCATCGAGTGCCGCTGCCCGCCGTGGCTGAATCTGCGCGATGGCCCGGCCCGCAGCATCTTCCGCACGTTGCACGTCGTAGTTGCTTTGCAGATTGAGCCAGAACTGGTGCGACGTGTTGAAGAAACGCGCCAGCCGCAGCGCGGTATCGGCAGTGATGCCGCGCCGCTCGCGCACGATCTCGTTGATGCGCGCCGGCGTCACGTTGAGCGCGCGCGCCAGGGCATTGCTGGAGAGCCCCAGCGGAATCATGAACTCTTCGCGCAATTGTTCGCCGGGGTGAATCGGCGGCAGCTTCTTGGCCATCTCGATGCTCCTTCAGTGGTAGTCGACAATTTCAACGTTCTTCGGCCCCTGCGGCGTCCACACAAAACACACGCGGACCTGATCGTTGACGCGGATGCTGTGCTGGCCCTTGCGATTGCCAGCCAAGGCTTCGAGCCGGTTTCCGGGCGGTGATGCCAGATCGATCAACTCGCCCGCCGCAGCCAGTTGATCCAGCTTGCGCCGCGCCACCGCCTCAATGTTGGTCCAGCGCGCCACGCGGCGGCGCTGGTGCAGGGCTTCGGTGCCGGCGCACTTGAAAGACTGAATCATCGCCGCAGTTTATATCGTGTATCGATATAGTGCAAGGCCGATGCATCGGCTATCGGTTTCTGCTTGACTTCGTGCCCGCTGTCTCATTCAATCACCCGCGTCGCCTGCAGCAGCACCACCGGCGGCACGGTGATGCCGAGCGCCTTGGCGGCTTTCATGTTGATCACCAGTTCCCACCTGAGCGGCTGCTCGACCGGCAGGTCGGCCGGCTTTCTGCCCTTGAAAATCTTGTCGACCAGCACTGCGGCCTGACGGTAGTACTCGCTGTCGTTCGGGCCATAGCTCATCAGGCCGCCGGCATCGGCGTTGGCCGGCAGCCCATACATCGCCGGCAGGCGGTGCTTTAACGCCAGTGCGATGATCTGCGCACGCAGGCCAAAATAGAAGGAGGTCTGGGCCACCAGCACTGCGCCGGCGCGCCCCTTGACGGCAGCCTCGAACGCGCCCGGCAGCGCCTCGGCTGTGCCCGCGCTGAAATCGAGCAGTTGCACGCCCAACTGGCGCGCCGCGATCACGGCTGCGTCAAGTTGCAACTTGGCGCCGGG
>JANNCZ010000293.1:0-6391 GCA_031387185.1 Burkholderiales bacterium | reverse complement strand
GCGAGAGCAGGGCCGAAACGGGCGTGTGTTTGTTGTAGGCTTAGTTTTCCTGCTGATACCGCTCGTAGTGTTCTGGGGCACCGCAATGCTGCTCGGCGCGATGTCATTTTCCCGATAGAACAGTCAACTGGGCCAGATCCGATTAAAAGCTAAGTGCCGTCAAAGAGTCGGGGGCGGAATTGAATTTCCCCCAATCCCTGAACCACGCTACAAGAGACACTCGTGGAGGTAGGGCATAGAGAACCACTGTGATCGCAGCATTGGTTAAAACGTGCACTGGCTACAACACCAACTCCCGCGCCACACTCCGGCAATCCATCTCGTAATCCAGATCAACCACCGGTGGCCGGGTGAAGTGCCAGGTCAAACCTCCCGCCATCGCGCCTCGCCGTACCAGTTCATCCGCGAGAAACGGATGCACGTCATGCACGGTGTAGATCTGCGTGGCGGTGGTGTCCGCCCAGGTGAAGCCGAGTGCCGCCATGCGACGTTCCATTTCGCCGAGTACCCAGCGCGCCTTTTCGCGCAGGCCTTCGGGCGACACGTCGTTGCGGCGGATGATGTGGTCGTGATAGTTGGCTTTGCCTTCAGGGCATTCGCCGCTGCCGGCGATGATGAAGCTGGGGCGGATTGCGTTTGCCATTGAGGCAGCGGTAGCCACGGTGGCTACCGGCACCGTATAGGCAAACGCATGAAATGATGGCGTGGCGGGCTTGTCGATCTCCGGGCAAACATTGCTGCGCGCCACCGGATTGATACCGTCGTGAAAAATATTCCACGCCTGCAATTGCCCAACATACTCGCGGTTGAAGCAGGCGAAACCCTTTTCGCTGAACGGCGCGGGTGAACGCAGTTCGCAAGCGCAGAACGCGGTGATCGGACGTCCGGCGGCTTTGAGATGCGCTTCGATGGCTTTGAAGCCGTCGGCGAGCGCCACGGGCCGGTGAAAGCGGACACGCTCCAGCGTGAAGCCCGGCAATGGCGCGACGCCTGCCGAATAGGGAAACACGCCTTTGACGAAGTGGTAGTTGCCATCGAGGAAATCGAGTACCTCAGCCATGGTTCATTCCGTTCCGGTTCACCTGTTCACGCACCATTGCGCCACTGCGCCACGGCACGACAGCATGGCATCAACCCGCCCCGCTGCCCGCCCCACCGCTACGCCCGCGCCTCTTCTCAAACCACTTGCCCAAAATCCCGCTCGGCATGTAAATAATGAACAGCACCAGCATCAGGCCGTAGATGGTGGAGTCGAGGGCGTTGATCTTGTTGCCGATGCCGACGCGCAGGCCTTCAGTGAGCAGCAGCGTGAACACTGCTCCGACAGTCGGGCCGAAGCGCACGAACATGCCGCCAGCGATGACCGCGAACACGATTTGCAGCGAGACGCCGATGCCGGCCACGGTGTCGGGGTTGACGTATTGCTGATACTGGCCGAACAGCGCACCGCCAAGCGCAGTGAGCGCAGCCGAGATCATCGTGATGGTCAGCTTGGTGCGGGTGACGTTGACGCCGACGCTGGCCGAGGCTTGTTCGTCGCTGCCAATCGCTTCCATCGCGTAGCGCATCATGCTGCGGTCGATACGGTTCCAGACCCAGATGCCGAAGACCCAGAACGCCAGCGCGATGTAGAAGAACACGCGCTTGTCGGCGAACTGCACTGCGGTGATCGACCATGTGGTGCCGTCGGTGAGCACATTGGTCGGCGTGATGCCGAGCGAGCCGCCGGTGGTGTCGCGCAACGCGACGATTACAGAGCGCACCACTTCGGTCAACGCGAGCGTGACCAGTGCGAAGTAATGCCCGGCGATGCCGAAGCGAAAACACGGGTAGCCGATCAGCACCGCTACCGCTACGGCGAGCACGATGCCGAGCGGAATGCCGATCCACGGCGAGAGGCCGTAGAGGTTCCACAGCAGCACCACCACATAGGCGCCGATGCCCATGAAGGCACCGTGGCCGAACGAGACCAGGCCGAAGCGCCCCATCAGCGACCAGCCGGTGTAGATGAAAGACCACAGCAGCACCTGCACCATCAGGTGCACGATGTAGGACGAGGGTACGACCCACGGCAGCACTGCAAGCACGGCGAGCCCAGGCCACCAGCGTTTATCCATGTTGCGCTCCGTCGCTACGCTGATTGATGCCGCTCACTTGACGCGCCTCACTTGACACCGAGCAAGCCCTGTGGCCGCACGAACATCATGATGATGAAAAAGCCGAAGGCCATCACGTAGCCCCACTCAAGATGAAAGTAAAACCCGCCAATCGAAATCAATTGCGCAAAGATGAAGGCGGCGATGAAGCCACCGAGCATGTTGCCCAGGCCTCCCAACACACAAACCATGAAAGTAAGCGGCCCGAAGGTGAGCCCAATCGCCGGGTGTACGTCGTATTGCAGCACTAGCAGGCACGCACCAAGGCCCGCGAGGCCGCCGCCAATCGCTGAAGTGATGACATATATCTTCGCAGGGTTCACACCCATCAGGGGCATGATGGCGCGGTCCTGACTGATGGCGCGGATAGCGGTGCCAAGGTAGGTTTTCTTGAGGAACAAAAACAGAGCTGTCATCGCGACGAGCGCGGTAAGCGCCGCTGAAATGCGCGACCAAGGCAGCGAGATTTCGCCCAACACCAGGCTCGGCATCGACACGCCGAGGTTGCGAAAATCGATACCGAAGGCCAGCGTCGCGGCGGCCTGCAAAAACGTCAACACGCCGCCCGTCACCAGCAGTTGATTGATCGGCTCGGAAGCCAGCACCGGGCGAATCACCAGCACATGCAGCAGTACACCCAGCACCGACACCACCATGATGCCTATTGCAAAAGCAGCAAACAGCGGCAGGCCGTGCGTCTTGTGCATGAAAAACACCGTGTACATACCCAGCATCATCAGCTCGGCATAACAGATCCACACCACGTCGATGACGCCGAAAATCAGGTTCAACCCCAACGCCAACAGCGCCAACACGCCACCGAACAAAATGCCATTGAGGATGGTTTCGAGCAGGAAGATGTCGAAGATTTGCATGGCTCAAGCTTCTCGCAATCGTGGAAATGCTGCCATCGGTTCACTCAAAATAAAACAGGCATGCCCCGAAGAAGCGCTCCCAGAGCGCCTCTTCAAGGCCATGCCGCTGCGAGCCGCTCTGGTGCTCATAGTCCGACGTAGGCCTTCTGGATTTCCTTGCTGGCCAGCAACTCGGCTGCTGACCCGGCAAGCTTGATGCGCCCCACTTCGAGCAGATAGGCACGATCCACCACCTTAAGCACCTGGCGCACGTTCTGCTCGACGATCATCACGGTGTAGCCCTCGCTGCGGATTTTGCGGATCATGTCGAAAATGGATTGCACGATCACCGGTGCCAGACCCGCCGACGGCTCGTCGAGCAACAACAGCTTGGGCCCGCTCATCAAGGCGCGGCCAATCGCGCACATCTGCTGCTCGCCACCGGACAACGTTCCCGCCGCCTGATCGCGCCGCTCCTGCATGCGCGGGAACAGCTCGTAGACCATCGCCAGACGCTCGGCAAAGCGCGCGCGTGCCGCAGCTGGGTAAGCGCCCATGCGCAGGTTTTCTTCGACCGTCAGGCGTGGAAACAGACGGCGGTGCTCGGGCACTTGCGACAATCCAAGATCAATGATCTCGTGGGCCGGCACTTCGGCGAGGTGGCGGCCATCCATGCGGATGCTGCCGCCGCTCACGTCGATCAATTTGGAAATCGCGCGCAACAGCGTCGTCTTGCCCGCACCATTCGGGCCGATCACCGCCACCGCCTCACCCGCCTTGACGTCGAGCGAGACATTGAACAAGGCCTGGAACGTGCCGTAGCCCGCCGAGACATCAGACAGTTCCAGCATCGCGCTCATGCTGGCTCCGGTAGCTTTTGCGTCTGCGCCTGCACTTCAGCCGCATCGGTACCCAAATACACCTCGATCACCTTGGGGTCAGATGCCACTTCGCGCGGCAAGCCTGCCGAGATAATCTCGCCGTGGTCGAGCACGATGCAGCGATCCACCACGCGCATCAGCACGCCCATGATGTGCTCGACCCAGATGATGGTGATGCCGCGCTCCTTGCGGATCATCTTGAGCATGTCGGCGGCCTGCTCCATCTCGCCCTCATCGAGACCGCCAAGCGACTCGTCAGCCAGCAACAGTTTGGGTTGCGTCGCCAGCGCGCGCGCCATTTCGAGCTTCTTCAACGATGCTGCACCGAGACCATCAATGCGCGCGCCGTTCGCGTGCGGCAGGCCGATCAGATCGAGCGCATCTGCCGCGTGCTTCTTTGCCTCAGACTCGCTGATCTTGCCGTCACGGCCATAGTAGGCCGCGAGCGTCACGTTTTCCAGAATCGTCAGCTTCTTGAAAGGCCGCGGAATCTGAAAAGTGCGGGCAATGCCAGCGTGGCAGATTTGCGTGGCGTTCAGCCCGCCGATCTCGCGGCCCTGAAACTGGATCGAGCCGGCAGTCGGCGCATACAGCCCCGCAACCAGATTGAAAGTGGTGCTCTTGCCTGAGCCGTTTGGCCCGATCAAGCCAAGGATTTCGCCTTCGGCCAAATCGAACGAAATCGACGACACAGCAGAAAAGCCGCCGAACTTCTTGGTGAGATTCTTGACACTGAGCATGCTCACGCCGCGCAAGCGCCGCTCACGCGGCCGCCTGCATTGCCTCCCAGGGACTGACTGATTAACCGGCTGCGCGCTGCAAAGCCATACCTATGCACCACGCAAATTCGCTTCTCGCCGCTTGCTTACCGGCCTTATTTTGCGTAGGCATGGCCTTTGGGGAAAGGCAGTACCGGGTCAGTGGTGCGAATTGACGTCGGCCATGCGATGTTGGTGCGGCCATTGACAAACTGCATCACCACCAGTTGCGAGCGCTCGTTCTGCCCCGCCATGATGTGGCCTGGGGGGAAGAATTTAACGCCGTAGCCCGACGGCGTCGCACCCGGCGCAATATCGGTTTCCATCGCTGCTTTTTTGAGCGCCTCGGACGATATGCCGCCGTGCTTCTTGATCGCCCGTGGCAGCACATCAGACAGGAAAATCCAGGTGTTGGTGAAGCCCATCGACGCATGCGGCGGCACTTCCACCGGGCCCTTTACGGCCTGGTAGCGCTTGACCATTTCCTTGGCCAGATCACCCATGCCGGGCTTGAGGGTCTTGGGGTCGAGGATTTGCGAGGCCACCGGATCGATCGAGTGGAAGTAATTGACGTCGTCACCGAAGGTCTCGCGCAGTTTGCCGATCTGGCTATGGCCCGCGCCGTGGCCGATCAGCGCCTTGAACTTGAGATTCTGCTCCTTGGCCTGCCGCAAAAACAAGGTGATGTCCGGGTTGTAGCCAGTGTGCAAAATCACATCGGGCGCGGCGCGGCGCAGCTTGGTGACGAGTGAGGACAGGTCGGGGGCGGTGGCGGCGTAGCCCTCTTTCAACACAATCGGCGTGCCATTGGCCTTGCACTGCGATTCATTGCCGGATGCGACACCCGCGCCGTAGGGGCCGTCTTCATAAATGATCGCAACCTTGAGCTTGTCTATCGTGGTGCCAAATTTCTTCTGCGCGTGCTCCTTGAGGTAGTCGCACGAGGCCTGACCGTACTGATCGCTGTGCGGCTGCGGGCGGAACACGTATTGCAGATTTTTGTTTTTGAACACTGCGGAGGACACGCACACCGTCGCCCACATGAATTTTTTCGCGGCATCGACCTTGCCCACCATCGGCACGCACTGCGCGCTCGAATAGACACCGAGCAGCATGTCCACCTTCTCCTGATTGATCAGGCGCTCGGCTTCGTTGATCGCCACGTCAACCTTCGATTGCGCGTCCACATACACCGGCACGATCTTGTAGCCCTCAACGCCGCCCTTCTCGTTGAACATGTCGATGGCGGCCTTGGTGCCAATGTGATTGGCCTCCGAGCCGCCACCGGCAAACGGGCCGGTCAGGTCATAGATGACGCCGATCTTGAGTTCTTTTTGCTGCGCCAGCGCTGTCGCGCTCAACAGCGGTGCAGCGGCGAGGACAAGAGCGGAAGTGACCGAAAGCAGGGTCTTGATCATACTGTCTCCTTGGTGTAATTGGCGTCGTTGGTAACGATCTGGTTAATTCTGATGTGGGGCAGTTTGGCAAATGCAGCGCCCGCTGTCAACATGTGTTCAAAACAAAGCAGGCTTGACCGGCTGGTGTTGCGGTGCTGCTCCCCGCTCGATTGACTCCTGCGCAACCGCCGTACCCACACTCCTTACTCGCCCTTCAACCCCTTCTCTTTGACCACCTTGCCCCAGCGCTCCTGGTCGCGCCGCATCATGGCGGTGAGCTGCGGGCCGGGAAGGAAATTGATCGACAGGCCCTGCTTCTCCAGCGAGCTCACCACGTCGGGCTGC
>JANNCZ010000251.1:0-2176 GCA_031387185.1 Burkholderiales bacterium | reverse complement strand
CGCGCATCGCCGCGTGCCGGTGTTGCACCGGCGCAGGGGGCAAGGCTGGCGGCACCCGCGCTGTCCACGGCGCGTTTCGGCAAGCTTCAGGGCTGACGGCGCGCGCATGGGGCACACCACACTGGCCAGCCGCAACGCTCGAATGCACTGAAGTCATGGAGCAAATGCGCGGTGCCGGCGTGCCGGTCACGGTGATGATCTTCACGCTCGATGAGGAGATTCATCTTCCCAAATGCCTGCAGAGTCTGGCGTGGTGTAGCGACGTTATCGTTATCGACTCGTTCAGCCGTGACCGTACCGAAGAGATATGCCGGGGTGCCGGGGTGCGCTTTTTTCAACACGCCTTCACCGGCTTTGGTGATCAGCGCAATTGGGCGCTGGCGCACACCGGTGCCCGCCACGACTGGGTGCTGATCCTCGATGCGGATGAGCGCGTCACGGACGAACTGGTGGCGGAGCTGGCGCTGACCTTGCCCAATGTTTCGAACGCCATCGCGGCGTTTCGCGTGCGCCGCCGCTTTCACATGTGGGGCCGCTGGCTGCGCTACAGCAGCCTTTATCCGAGTTGGGTAGTGCGTCTGGTGCGCAAGGGGCGGGTGCGCTATGTCAACCGGGGTCATGCCGAAACCCAGGAGGTCGAGGGCGACGTACGCGATCTAAAAAACGATCTGATCGACGAAAATTGCAAGGGTATTGACGAATGGTTCGCGCGCCAGAACCGCTATGCGCGCAAGGAAGCCGAACATGAACTGGCGGGCGGCGCTGGTTCGTTCAGATGGGGTGATCTGCTCCGGCGCGACCCGCTGCTGCGCCGCATGGCGCTCAAACGCCTGGCGATGAATGTGCCAGCACGCCCGTTGTTTTATTTTTTGTACAGCTTTGTCTGGCGCCGCGGCTTTCTCGATGGCAAGGACGGCCTGGTGTTCTGCATGATGCGCGCGTTGTATCAGGGGATGGTGGTGGCAAAAAAACATGACTTGCGACGTGGAGGCAGCCGGTGACGCACGCCATCCTGGTCACCGGCGGGGCCGGCTACATTGGCTCGCATATGGTGAAGGCGCTGGTGCGGGCAGGACACCGGGTGACGGTGTTCGACAATCTTTCCACCGGCCATCGCGATGCCCTTGCAACGGCCGCAGGGGGGGCCGCAGTGGATCTGGTCGAAGGCGACCTGCGCCGTGCTGCCGATACGGCAGCTGCATTTGCCGGACGTTCAATTGATGTCGTGATGCATTTTGCCGCCAGTTGTTATGTCGGTGAGTCGGTGCAGCACCCGGCCAAGTATTACGAAAACAATGTCATCGGCACGCTCAACCTGCTCGGCGCCATGCACACGGCAGGGGTGCGTCGCCTGGTGTTTTCGTCGACCTGCGCTACCTATGGCGATCCGGTATTGCTGCCGATGGATGAAACCCATCCGCAGCGGCCGGTCAATCCTTACGGCATGTCAAAGCTGACTGCCGAGCGCGCCATGACCGACTATGGCCGCGCGTATGGGATCCATACCGTGGCGCTGCGTTACTTCAACGCGGCAGGCTGCGACTCCGACGGTACGCTCGGCGAGCGCCATGATCCGGAGACCCATCTGATTCCGCTGGTGCTTCTCGAAGCCCTGCGCCTGCGGGCCGGCGGCAACCCGGCAGAGACGCAGTTGCAGGTATTCGGGGACGACTTCGACACCCCGGACGGAACCTGCGTGCGCGACTACGTACACATATCCGACCTGTGTGCTGCACACCTGCTGGCGATGCAGCGCCTGTTGCACGGCAAGGGGTGCGCATTCGAGGCCTTCAATCTGGGCACCGGCAACGGCTGTTCGGTGAAGGACGTGATCGAAACCTGCCGGCGCGTCACCGGCCAAGACATTCAATACCGCATCACCGGGCGGCGTGCCGGTGATCCGGCCCGCCTGGTGGCGAGCGCCGGGCGCGCGCATGCCGAGTTGGGCTGGACGCCGCGCTTCAATGTGTTGTCAGACATTGTTGAAACCGCGTGGCGCTGGTTTTCTGCACAGCCGGCGCGGGTGAGTCGCGGGTAGGGCAGCAGGTAATCAATTGGCCGGTCGCCGGCATTCACCAGAAACGGGAAGCAGCTTGCTGATATTGGGACTCAATGCCTACCATGGCGATTCGGCCGCTTGCATCGTCAAAGACGGGGTGCTGGTGGCTGCCGCAGA
>JANNCZ010000248.1:0-1535 GCA_031387185.1 Burkholderiales bacterium | reverse complement strand
CTCCACGCGCGCCAGCGCCACCCGCATGGCACTGGCAGCCGGTGTGTTCGTGCGCGCCTTGACTGCCGCAAACGCGCGGCGCGCGCTGCTCGCCATCGATGCGCCCGAGCGCACCCGCTGGCGCTACACGCCGGGCAACCGCGCCGGCCTCCGGCTCGGCGAGATGAATGCCGCCGAGCGCGCGGCAGTGCAGGACTTGCTCACGGCGGCATTGTCCGCGGCAGGCCGCGAGAAGGTGACCAACATCATCGAACTCGAACTGGTGTTGCGCGAACTGCAGGGTGATTTTCGCGACCCGGATCGCTACACGGTGGCGCTGTTTGGCACGCCCGGCGCGGCGCTCTGGGGCTGGCGCTTTGAAGGCCATCATCTGTCGCTCAATTTCACGCTGGCAGGTGACAGCGTGGCGCTCGATGCGCCCAGCTTTCTCGGCGCCACACCGGCCATCGTCGCCAGCGGTCCGAAGCGTGGCCTGCGCGTGCTCAAGGAGGAAGAAGACCGCGCCTGGGACCTGCTGAACGCGCTCGATGCCCCCCAGCGCGGCCAGGCGGTGATCGATTCACGCCCTTACGGCGACATCGTGAGCGGCACGCCGGCCAGGCTCGATCCGCTGAAGCCGGAGGGCCTGCGTGCAGACCGCATGACCCCGGCGCAACGTGCGCTGCTGCAACAACTGATCGGCGTCTTCGCCGCCACCTTCAGCGCCGAATTGCGCGACGCGCGGCTGGCGCGTGTCCAGGCCGGCGCCGCGGACACGCTGTACTTCGCCTGGGCCGGTGCCACTCAGCGCGGCGGGCGCTTCTACTACCGCATTCAGGGCGCGCAGTTTTTGATCGAGTTCGATGCATCACAGGATGGCGGCAATCACCTGCACTCGGTGTGGCGCGATTTTGAGCAGGATTTCGGCGCGCACCTGGCGGGCGCGGGTAGAACCAGCAGCACTATCCAGTCAGTGCCGCCTGCATCGTTTGGCCGCGACCTGCTGCGTGATCACTACGCGATGTTCAATGGCGCCGGAAAGCGCGCTGCCCACCGGCACTAGCGGTACAGCGTGGTGCCGGCTTCCAGGCGCCACGGCAAACCGGTGTCAATCCACCGGTTGCGGGCTGTAGCCTGCCTCGCGAATCGCGGCTTGCACCACGCCAGCCTCGGCGCGCGACGCCACCTGTACGCGATGAGCGGCCAGATCAATATTGACCTCGGCTGCGCTATCGACGGCTTTGACCGCCTTGGTGATGGTGGCGGCGCAATGGCCACAGGTCATGTCGTTGACTTGAAACTGGATCATGGCGTGCTCATCTGAAAAGGGTTGTCAAATTGCACCAGCAGTAGATGCTATCGGTAGAAAAACAGGTGGATACTGCACCTTCCCACAATGGCAGAGTCAAGTGTTTGACCCATATCAAATCGGGCTGACTTCCATGCCGCCACACTGCTTGACGTTCTGCTTCAACTTCCGCTTTACATTCCGCTTTACATTCCGCCTTGCATTCCGCTTGACATTCCCATGATGGGAAGCTTCAAGCTTTGCGCCA
>JANNCZ010000222.1:0-5893 GCA_031387185.1 Burkholderiales bacterium | reverse complement strand
TTCGGCTTCTCGGGTATGGAAGTCGAGACCATCTGCCGCTACAACCTGCCGGTGTGCATCGTCATCATGAACAACAACGGTGTCTACGGCGGCAAGGACATCAACCCCACCGGCGGCCCCGATGTGGCGCCGACGGTGTTCGTCAAGGGCGCACGCTACGACAAATTGATGGAAGCCTTCGGCGGCATTGGCGTCCACGCCACCACGCCGGCTGAGTTGCGCAGTGCGATGGAAGCGGCGATCAGCTCGCGCAAACCGACGCTCATCAACGCCGTGATCGACGAAGGTGCCGGTACTGAAAGCGGGCGCATTACCAGTCTGAATCCGCAGGCGGCCAAGAAGGCTTGAGCCTAAAATTCGCGGATCCACAAGAAGCATTCACACCAGCCATCACGGCGGACCACCTTGCGTCCGTCGCAGGGAAATTTGGAGAACAGCATGGAAGCACTCAAAGGCGTACGTATCCTCGACATGACCCACGTGCAGGCCGGGCCAACCTGCTCGCAACTGCTCGCGTGGATGGGCGCCGACGTGATCAAGTTCGAACCACCGCAGGGCGACGCCACGCGCGGCCAGTTGCGCGATGTGCCGGGCGCCGACAGCCTGTATTTCACCATGCTCAACTGCAACAAGCGCTCGATCACGGTGAACATGAAATCGGCTGAGGGCAAGGTGGTGTTTGTCGACCTGCTCAGGAAGTGCGACATCATGATGGAGAACTTCGGCCCCGGTGTGCTCGAGCGTCTCGGTTTTACCTGGGAGAAGATTCACGAAATCAATCCCAAGATCGTGGTGGGATCGATCAAGGGCTTCGGCTCCACCGGCCCCTACGCCGAATTCAAGGCCTATGAAAACGTCGCGCAGGCGATGGGCGGCGCGATGAGCACCACCGGCGTGCCCGACGGCCCGCCCTTCGTCACCGGCGCGCAAATCGGCGATTCCGGCACCGGCCTGCATCTGGCGATCGGCTTGCTGGCCGCGTTGCATCAGGCCAACCGTACCGGTGAAGGGCAGTATGTTGAAGTCGCAATGATGGACGGCGTGATGAACCTGTGCCGTGTCAAGTTCCGCGACCACCAGCGCCTGACGCGCCAGTCGATGGCCGAGTATTCGGTGCCGACCTACAAAGACATGGGCGACGTGCCGCGCGCCGGCAACGACTCGGGCGGCGGTCAGCTTGGCAACGCGATCCACTGCAAGCCGCACGGCCCGAACGACTGGCTCTACATCGTCGTGCAGGAAGCGGTGTTCGGCGCTCTCGCCGGGCGCATCGGCCCCGATGTCGGCATGCCCGACATGGCGACCGATCCGCGCATGGCGACGATTGCCGAGCGCCGCAAGAACCAGCAACTGCTGTGGACGCTGATCAACAAGTTCGCCGAGAACTACACCAAGCGCGAGCTGATGGCGATTCTCAATCCGCTCGACGTGCCTTGCGGGCCGATCATGTCGACCACCGACCTCGCCACCGACGAGCACATTCGCGGCCGCGACATGTATGTCGAACTCGACCATCCGCAGCGCGGCAAATGGTGGAACGTCGGCATGCCGATCAAGCTCTCGGCCTCGCCGGCCAAGATCGAACGCTCACCGCTGCTGGGCGAGCATACCGACGAAGTGCTGACGCAAGTGCTCGGCTACGACGCCGCCAAGGTCGCTGCGCTCAAGACCGCCGGTGCGTTCAGCGCGCCACCCAAAAAAGCGGCCTGACCGGCGGCGCAGCCACACCGTCATTCGAATAGCGGGCACCCGTAGGCCAGCACTGCGGCGTGCCCGTGTTTTTTCACAGGAGACAGTCATGAAAGTAGCCATCATCGGCCAGCAGGATTTCGGCAAGGCCGTCCTCGAAAAACTGCTGGCGCGCGGCGACGAGATCGTCGCGGTGTTTTGTGCCCCGGAGAAAGAGGGCGCCCGCCCCGACGCGCTGCGCGTCGCCGCGCAGGAGAAGGGTTTGAAAGTGCATCAGTTCAAATCGCTCAAAGCGCCCGAGGCGGTCGAGGTGATGAAGGCGGCGAATGCCGACATCGGCATCATGGCCTATGTGCTGCAATTCGCGCCGCAGGAGTTCGTCAACATTCCGAAGCACGGCACGATTCAATACCACCCGTCGCTGTTGCCAAAATATCGCGGCCCCTCGTCGATCTCCTGGCCGATCATCTGCGGCGAGACCGAAACCGGCCTCACCATCTTCCGCCCCAGCGACGGCCTCGACGAAGGCGCAGTGATCCTGCAAAAGAAAACCGCCATCGGCCCCGACGACACGCTTGGCTCCATCTATTTCGACCGCCTGTTCCCGATGGGCGTAGACGCGATGATCGAAGCCGCCGACCTCGTCATGGCCGGCAAACACACCGAGAGCGTGCAGGACGAATCACAAGCCACCTACGAAGGCTGGTGCCGCGATGCCGAGTCGAAGATCAACTGGGCCAATCACTCCACCATCGTCTACAACCTGATCCGCGGCTGCGCCCCGGCACCGGGCGCGTGGACCACCTTCAACGGCGTGAAGCTGTGGATCTACGAGGCGAAACTCGAAAAGGTTGT
Source organism: Burkholderiales bacterium (assembly GCA_031387185.1). Taxonomy (GTDB): domain Bacteria; phylum Pseudomonadota; class Gammaproteobacteria; order Burkholderiales; family JAEUOS01; genus CANJDH01. Next base: position 3,349 of record JANNCZ010000222.1, on the reverse strand, counting down.
CACCTTCGGCGCCGTCAAGGGCAAGATTGGCGAAGTGGTCGAATGTGCCGACGGCAAGATCGTCATCGCCTCGCAAAGCGGCCGGATCCACGTGTCTAAAGCCAAATTGGGCGACGGCAAGAAGGTCAATGGTGACGCGTTGGGGGTTCCGGCGGGCACCATCCTCGGCAATTGAGCGCGACCGCGCAAAAAAAAGGCCGCGTGAGCGGCCTTTTTTTTATTGCGGATTCGGCCTGAGAGGCGCTTCCACCAAGGGTTTCAAGGCACATAGCTTTGAAACCCGCTCCCACCAAGGGTTTCCGGAAGACCCATCTTCCAGCGTGCAAGCAGGATTGTTGGCAATGGAATTTATTAATCACATCACTTTACAATAAATAATGTGAATAGTAAAATTCGCGCGTATGAACCAATCCGACCGCATTCTCAAACTTGCCCGTCATCAGCGTGTGCTGCGCGCGGCGGATGTGCGCGCGCAGGGCTGGTCACCACAACTGCTGCAGAGTCTGCACCAGACCGGCAAGCTGGATCGCGTAGCACGCGGTCTGTACAGCCTGCCCGATGCAGACGCGACCGAACATCAAACACTGATCGAGGTATGCCAACGCGTGCCCAAGGCGGTGCTGTGCCTGCTGACCGCGCTGCAATTCCACAACATTGGCACGCAGATGCCCCATGCAGTCTGGATTGCCCTGCCAGAGGCCACACAGACCCCGGCCCTCGACACACCCACGCTGCGCATCGCGCGCCTGCGTGGCGATGCGTATTCGACCGGCATCGAGATCGTGAGCGAGCACGGCGCGCCGATTCGCGTGTACAGCGCCGCCAAGACGGTGACCGACTGCTTCAAATTCCGCAACAAGATCGGCGTCGACGTGGCGCTCGAAGCGCTCACAAGCGCCTGGCGCAGCCGCAAGGTCACGATGGCCGAGCTGAACCACTTCGCCAAAATCAACCGGGTGGAGCGCGTCATGCAGCCTTACCTTGAGATGATGACGGCATGAGCAAGAACCTCTCCGCGTCCATCTGCTGGCGCGGATTAGCTCGGCCCGCTGCGCCTTGCGGATCGACGTGGGCTTTGGTGACGCCATCACACCGGGGCCGCAGACGGCTGTGTATCGCACCTTGCTCGAAGATTTGCGCCAGCCATGTTGTTGACGTGACGTACAAATTTTTATAGACTGTACGGCATCTATCATCCATTCCCAGCATCCATCGCATTCGGTTCGAACTATTGCAAACGGGACGCCATCCATCATGTCAACCAAACTTACCCTGCGCCTTGATGAAGGCTTGATTCATCGAGCCAAAGATTACGCCGCCGGGCAGAACCGGTCGTTGTCGCAATTAGTGGCCGACTACTTCGCGCATCTGGCCGTGAAGACCGCAGCCGCAGGCAATGCCAACCTGCGCGGTGTCAAGGCCGAATCGGCCCTGGGGCCCATCACCACTGCTCTGCACGGCGCACTTGGCGCATCCTCTACAAAAACCTTGAAGAAGGCTCCCGGCGACCGCGACGGCTATCGCGCCTATCTCGAGAAAAAGCACCAGTGAGAGTCCTGGTTGATACCAATGTAGTGCTGGACGTGCTGCAAGGCCGGCCGGCATTCGTCAACGATGCCACGTTGATCTTCGATCTGGTTGAGCTTGAGCAGGGTGAATGATTTGGACAGCGGGACAGACCTGAAAAGCGATCAATTCGCCATAAGCCGCACCTCGGAAAATGGCTCTGGGAGCGGATGTGATGGCATCGCGTACCTGTAGCCCGCTCCCACCAAGGGTTTCAGGTCATCACTCGTTGGCGATTTTCAGCACCAGCTTGCCGAAGTTCATGCCTTCGAACAGCATGCTGAGGGTGCCGGGGAAGGTGTTCAGGCCTTCGACAGTATCTTCGCGCGATTTGGATTCGCCCTCCGCCTTGGAGTTGATGCAGGCATCGCAGCCGGGCGCGTTGACCACGAAGGCGCATTTGTCCGCCCTGCCAAGCGTTATCCCCCCGCTACCGCCAGCACTGCCTTGGGATTGGTGCTGGCAATCGCGAGCAAGGTGCGGGCGGCGCCGCTTGGTTGCTTGCGTCCCTGTTCCCAGCCTTGCAGTGTGCGAACCGAAACGCCCATCAGCGTTGCGAACTGTGACTGAGACAGCCCGGTTTTCTCGCGCGCCTCAATCGCGGGCGACGCAACGACATGAAGCCGGCCGGCTTTCATTTGGCGCACCGACTCAAGCAGCTCGGCCGCCAGATCGCGTGTGGCTTCGTATGCGGCAAGTTGGGTTTTGGAAAGGGGTTTACTTTTCAAGGGCACGGCGGATCTCCTTCAATTTTGGTCCGATGAGATTGTCAGTTTTTGCCTTCGCATACAGCGTGAGCAAGACCAGTTCGCCTTGGGCGGCGCGCATGAAATAAATGATACGTACGCCGCCAGACTTTCCGGAACCGGCGCGACCCCAGCGAACCTTGCGAATGCCGCCGGACTCGGGCACGACCTCTCCGGCGGTGGGGCGCTCCGCGATATAGGCGGCAAACGCTCCACGCTCTTCTTCAGTCAAGTAAAGCGGCCATTGGCGTTGGAACAGAGGCGTTTCGACTACAGTGAGCATTGCGTCACTATACGCCTAAGGCGCATAAATGTCCATCACGTGTTTCTAAATCAATTGCCGCAGTCTGACTTGATCACGGTGAATCATGTGGATGGCTGCGTCAGGTTTGGTGTGGGTGAAAATCGCATCATGCCGCACCTCTGAAAATGGTTCTGGGAGCGGATGTCATGGCATCATGTGCCTGTAACCCGCTCCCACCAATGGTTTCAGGCCATCACTCGTTGGCAACCTTCAACACCAGCTTGCCGAAGTTTTTGCCTTCAAACAGCATGTTGAGGGTTTCGGGGAAGGTATTGAGTCCATCAACGATGTCTTCGCGCGATTTGAATTTTCCTTCCTGCATCCACTGCGCGATCTGCTTGATGCCTTCGCCATAGCGGTCGGCCCAGTCGAACACCACGATGCCTTCCATGCGCGCACGATTCACCAGCAGTGAGAGGTAGTTTGCCGGGCCCTTCACCGGTGTGGTGTTGTTGTATTGCGAGATCGCACCGCAGATGACGATGCGCGCCTTGCGGTTGATGCGCGTGAGCACGGTGTCGAGGATGTCGCCGCCGACGTTGTCGAAATACACGTCCACGCCTTGCGGGCAATGCAGCTTGAGGCCGTCCTTGACGCTGCCCGATTTGTAATCGATGCAGGCGTCGAAGCCGAGTTCCTTGACGACGAAATCGCACTTGTCCGGCCCGCCGGCGATGCCGACCACGCGGCAACCCTTGATCTTCGCCACCTGTCCCACCGTCTGCCCGACCGC
>JANNCZ010000218.1:0-5364 GCA_031387185.1 Burkholderiales bacterium | reverse complement strand
GGGCGCAAGGTGCTTTATGCCAACCCCGGCTACTCGATGCGTATCAACGAACTGCCGCAGCAGGAGAGCGACGCCATCCTCGAATTCCTGTTCGCGCACCAAACCAAACTCGAATACCAATACACCTTCGAGTGGGCCGAGCGTGACGTGTTGTTGTGGGAAGACTTCGGCACCATCCACAATGCAGTGGCCGACTACCGCGCCGATGAACCACGTCTGATCAAGCGTTGCCAGGTGATGGCCACGCGTTTCTTTCGCAATGGAGAACCTTAGATGAACAAGCTGATTGCGCTCGCCTGTGCTGCGCTGTGTCTGATCTCCTGGGGCAGCCTGCACGCGCAGCCCTATCCCACCAAGCCGGTCAAATTCATCGTCGGCTTTGCGGCCGGAGGCCCAACCGATGTAATCGCGCGCGTCATCGCGCAGGACATGACCCAGACGCTCGGCCAAAGCGTGGTGGTAGAAAACCGGGCAGGCGGCAACGCCATCCCCGCCACCGAGTACGTCGCCAAGTCAAACCCCGACGGCTACACCCTTCTGTTCTCCTCGCTTTCGCTGCTGGTCAACCACGCGCTGGTCGACAGCAAGGTCAATTACGACCCGTTCAAGGACTTCGCGCCGGTGAGCAATGCAGCCAACCTGCCGATGGTGATCGTCACCAGCCCGCAGTCGCCATTCAACACCATGCAGGCGCTGCTCGCTCTTGCCAAAGCCAAAAAAGATGAGGTCAGCTACGGCACCTCGGGCCACGCCGGCTCTTCGCATCTCGCCGGCGCCATGCTTGAGAACGCCACCGGCACGCAAATGCTCAACGTGCCTTTCAAAGGCAATGGCCCGGCGCTGATTGAAGTGATGGCCGGGCGCGTCTCGTTCATGTTCTACCCGGCAGTCGGCATTGCCGATCAGGTCGCAGCCAAGCGCCTCAAAGTGCTGGCGATCGGCACCGCGGCGCCTCATCCGTATTTCCCCGGCACCCCCACGCTTACCAGCATGGGCATGAAAGAAATGGAAGCGACCGCGCCCTGGGTCGGTCTGCTCGCGCCGGCCGGCACGCCGGCGCCGGTGATCAACCGCCTATCGGAAGAATTGCGCAAATCACTTGCCAGACCCGAAACACGCGAACGCATGCGACAACTCGGTGCTGTCATCATCGGCGACACGCCAGCCGAATTTGCGTCCTTCCTCAAGCGCGACTACGAGCGCTGGACCAAGGTCATCAAAGCATCGGGAGTCAAGGCCCAGTGAACACCACCTTGAACACCGGCACCACGCGCGCCGTCGACCAGCAGGTCTTCGACGAGATCCGCAATTTCTACGCCGCCGGCCTTAATTTCCGTTCGCACATCGAATGGGGCCATCAACGGGCCAACCCCGGCACCAGCGCCGCTGCCAAGGTGCCGGCGCAAGCCGATATTGGCTACCGCTCCACCAACGCCCTGATCGCGCATGGCGGCGAGATCATCATTCCGGCTGATGCCAGCGATCAGATCGAATATGAAGGGGAGATCGTTGCTGTGATCGGCCGCAAGGCGAAGAACCTCACCGAAGCCAATGCGCTCGATTGCGTAGCCGGCTACACCCTCGGCAACGATGTGAGCGAACGCAGTTGGCAAAAGAGCGACCGCACGCTGTGGCGCGCCAAGAATGCCGACACCTTCAAGCCGATGGGCCCGCGCATCGTCAGCGGCATCGACCCAATGAACCAGCAGATCGACGTGCGCATCAATGGCAACACGGTGTCAAGCTACAACACCAGCGCCATGATCTTCAGTGTGGCGCATTACCTGGCACGCATGTCGCAATACGTCACCCTGCATCCGGGTGACGTGGTGTGGTTTGCCTGCGATGGGCCGACGCTGCCGGCCTTGAAGCACGGCGATCTGGTCGAAGTGGTGTGTGAGGCGATTGGGGTGCTGGGCAATCGCGTGGTGCGGGCACCCTGAAGCCAGGCGGGCGGTCCGCGCCCTTCGCAGCAGCATGCCGCTGAAAGCGTTGGTGGATGCGCCTTCACATGCAACGCCGCCCTGCAATCCGCCTCCACCAAGGGTTTCAAGCCATCGCATGGTGCGAATTTCATTGCGGAGCGTTTCCCCGCAAGGAACTGGCGAGCGCTGCCAGCACATCCGCCATCTGCTTTGCCACCGCAGGTGGCGGCAGCGGCACCTGAAGGCTTGACGCACCGGTCGCCGGGTCACGCTTGATCCACGGATGCGCCGGCGCATTCACAACATGGGCCGACGCAAACGCGGAGACCAGCTGTGCACCGGCCTGCGCCAGTAGATGCCAGGGATCAGCCGCAGCTGCGCCCGGCCCGGCCGCCGCAGCCTCGAATGGCGTCTTGGCTGACGGGGCGGCGTCGCGCTCCTGCCCGGCAGGACGCTGGCCGTCTTGAGGCGCAGCCTCGCGCGTGTCCGGTTGCGCAGCATTCCGCGCTCCCGTCTGCGCCGCGGCACCATCCCCATCCCCTTCCCCACCCGCACCCGCATGTGCGGCTTCTTCTTCCACCGTCACGGCCTCTCCTTCCCCCATGCGCCCGGTGACGTTCTCGACATCCTTCATGAAGCGGTTCAGGCGTGAGCCGCCGAACGAAACATCGCCGCTGCCGCCATCGAGAATGCCCGCCGACAGCGAGCGCTTGAACGCGAGCACCGAGAGCATGCCTTCCTCGATGGTGCCCTTTGAAACAAAGTTGACGATCTGCACCGGGCGTTTTTGCCCCATGCGGTGAATCCTTGAAATGCGCTGCTCCAGAATCGCCGGGTTCCACGGCAGGTCCATGTTGATGAGGGTCGAGGCGTGCTGCAGGTTCAGTCCCGTGCTGCCCGCGTCGGTGGACAAAAACACGCGGCACGCCGGATCATCGCGAAAGCGCTCGACCAGGGCCGGCCGCTTCTCCGACGGCACGCTGCCGTGAAAGCTGACATAGCCGATGCCGCGTGCGTCAAGACGCCGGATCACGATCTCGTGGCTGCGCGTCCATTGCGAAAACACCACCGCCTTGGCATCCGGCTGCACGAACAGTTGGTCAAGCAGCGCGGCGATTTCGTCGGCCTTGACGCCATGGTCGCTGACTTGATCCAGCAGATAGGTGCTGTTGCAGGACATGCGCATGTTCTGCAGGGCGCAGGTGAGCCGCCGCTGGTCCACGTCCGACAGAAAGCGGGTCTTGCGCCAGCGCTTCACGATGCGCGCCACCGTGTCGGCGTTCTCCTCGTGCAGCTGGATCTGCATCGCCGTCATCGGCACCAGCAGGTTTTGATCGCGGCGCACCGGCAGCTGGCGCAACACTTCGGCCTTGCGGCGGCGAATCATCACGGGCGCGAGGGTCTGGCCGATCTGCGCGAGGCCGGTGTAGCCGGTGACGCGCCCGGCGTCATCCTTGACCTGATGCTGATGCAGCAACTTCCAGGTGGGGCCGAGCCGGTGCTGATCGACGAATTGCACGATCGAAATCAATTCTTCGAGCTTGTTCTCCAGCGGCGTGCCGGTGAGCACCACCGCATACGGGCTGTTGATGCGCTTCAACGCGCGCGCGGCGATGGTGTTCCAGTTTTTGATGCGCTGCGCTTCATCGACGATGATGAGATCGGGCATCCATGCCGCAATCAAATCCAGGTCGGGCTTGAGTTTTTCGTAATTGGTGATTTTGCAGAAGTCTTCCTCCGCGTAATCCTTTTGCCGCTGCGCGCGGCCCCCCGCGAGAACGCGTGCGTCGCGCCCGGAAAAACGCTTGATCTCGCTCTGCCATTGATACTTGAGCGAGGTCGGGCAGATCACCAGCACCCGCGTCGCGCCAAAATGCCGCGCCAGCAATTCGGCGGCGGCGATCGCCTGAATCGTCTTGCCCAGCCCCATCTCGTCGCCAATCAGCGCGCGGCCGGAGCGCACCGCAAACAATGCGCCCTCCATCTGATACGGGTAGAGCGGCACCTTGAGCAACTGCGCAAGTCCGGGGTCTTGCGCGCCACGCGGAAACAACGCCTGCAACACCGCCGCGCGGCGCGCGGCATCGCGTTGGCCGGCCGCGAAGTCGAGCGCGTCGTCGTAGGCGCGCAGCTCGTGTCCGGTGGCGGCGATCAGGGCGATGAAGCGCTCCATCTGGTCAAAGCGCTCCGGCGGCAGCAGCCAATTGCGCGCGGGGTCGAACAGTTGCGCCGCCGCCTCGCGGGCGGCAGGCGGACAATCCGTGCCGGCGCGAAAGTGAATGCCGCGCACACCGCCATCATTGCGCAAATAGAGTTCTGAAAAAACCGGTTGGTAGCCGCGTGCGAATGCCGCTTTTGCGCCGCGCTTTTTCGCCAGCCGCGCGAGCGTGAATTCAATGTGCTTGCAGGTGCCAAGTTCATTGGTCGCGTAGTCGGGGCAGGCGCAAAAATTGTCGCCCGGGCTGGCGCCGCGAACTGCCACGTAATAGCTGGATTTCGACTCCGGATTGCTGACGCGGTATTCGGAAAAAAACGGCTCGCCGCCGGTGTTCTCCAGGCCGAACGCCTGATCGCGGCCGAATTGCCGGCGCAGGGCGCGCTGCCAGTCCACCGTCGACAGACCGGCGGGGACATGAGTGCGCGAGAATTTCGGTTCCCTGGGCGCCGCCTTGTTCCGTCCCGCGGCAGGCTTGGCCGCAGATTTGGCCTTGGTATTGTTCGATTTCATTGGCGTGCAATCTGGTGGGTTGCGGGAATTAAATGTGTCGGCCGACGCTGTCCATTGACATCCAGAATCGTGCGCCCTGAACAGCTACCAGTCAATCGCACGCTAATACTTCCCGATGCGCGGTACGGCCTTACCTTCATGCGGCGAGCAACTCCTTCGGCAGCGGCTCGACCTTCGCATACCGGCCGGCGTCCTGCTGCGCATCCCAAAGTTCGACAGCCTGCTGCATGCGCAGCCAGACTTCCGGCGTGGTGCGCAGCACCTTGGCCAGACGCACGGCGATCTCCGCGCTCAAGCCGCGCTTCTCATGCAGCAACTCAGAAACGGTCAGCCGGCTCACGCCCATGTGCACAGCAAACTGCGCCTGGGTGATGTCCAGTTGCGGCAGCACATCTTCGCGCAGCACTGCGCCGGGGTGCGTCGGGCGGCGTTTGGGGTCTCGTAGTGATTTCATCAGTGGTAGTCCTCCGGATCAACGCCGGTGGCGTCCTCGCCGTTGAACGAAAAGGTGATTCAGTAGTTGGCTGTTACCGCTACCGAGTAAGTGCCTTTGCGGTCGCCCTTCAATTCGTGATACTAGTCTTTTCCAACGAGGTATGAGCCTGGAAGGGATACTGATTGACGCTGCCTGAAAAGAAAAAAGCCAGAATCCCGAGGGAAATCTGGCTTTCTTGGTACTGCCTGAAGTGCCTTGATACTTTGAATTGGTGG
>JANNCZ010000205.1:0-23812 GCA_031387185.1 Burkholderiales bacterium | reverse complement strand
GCGTCGATGTGAAAGGGTTGCGGATCGTACTTTTTCGCGAAGTCGAGAATCTCGTCTTGCGTGACGGTGTGCCGGCCGATTTCAATGGTTTCCCCTACCTTGAAATCTTCGTAATAGTGCGTGTACAAAAAGTCTCTCCTGATCGCGGCGATTGTCAGCAGTGCAAGGGTGGCAGCGCGCGCAACATCTTGGTTGGATGGTCAAGCCAAAGCGGCAGCGGCCTTGGCCGCAGTACGCTCAGGCTCGCTGCCGAGCGCGGCAAATGCGGCCAGATGATGATCCACGTCACCCAAGGCGAAGTCAATCATGGTCGCGCGCTTGAAGTAATGCGACACCGGCAGTTCATCTGTCATGCCCATGCCGCCGTGCATCTGAATCGCGGCTTGGCCGACAAACTTGATCGCACGGCCGGCGCGCACCTTGGCCGCATGTATCGCGCGCGCACGCTCGGTGGCATCGGCCGAATCCACCTTGACCGCCGCCAGATAGGCGAGTGAACGCGCCTGCTCGACTTCCATGAACATTTCCGCGGCGCGGTGCTGCAACACCTGAAATTTGCCGATTGGCACACCAAACTGCTTGCGCGTTTTGAGATATTCGATGGTCTGCGCGTTGATCGCTTCCATGCAACCCACGGCTTCGGCGCACAGCGCAGCGACGCCCACTTGCGCGGCGCGCTCGATCAACGCATAGCCCTCGCCCACTTTGCCCAGCACTGCGTCCTTGCCCACCGCGACGTTGGTGAAATTGATGTCGGCTGCGCGCATGCCATCGATAGTGCGGCAATCCTTGATGCTGACGCCCGCCGCAGTGGCATCGACGATGAAGACGGTGATGCCGGCTTTGTCTCGTGCAGCGCCCGCTGTGCGTGCAGAAACGATCAGCATGCCGGCCTGCGCGCCATGCAGGACAACGGTCTTCGCGCCATTGAGGCTGAAACCGTTGTCGGGAGCCGCGGAGCGGCGAGCGTCGTTGTCGGGAGCCGCGGAGCGGCGAGCGTCGTTGCCGGAAGCGGCTCCCGTGAGCATGACGTTGTGCAATTCATGGCGTGATTGCTTTTCGGTCAGTGCGCAAGCCAGTTTCAACGAACCATCCGCAACTTTCGACAGCAGCGCGCCCTTGTGCGCATCGCTGCCACCATGCTTGATAAAGGCCGCGCCCAGCACGGCCGTGGCGAAGTAGGGTTCGATCACAATGCTGCGCCCCAACTCTTCCATCACCACCAGCATGTCCACACCGGTGCCGGAAAACCCGCCATAAGGTTCAGGCACCGGCACGCCCATCAGGCCCAGCTCCGCCAACCCGGCCCACGCGCTGTCACTCGTGCCGGCACCGTGAATGATCTTGCGGCGTGCTTCAAATGTGTACTCCTGCGACAGATAACGGCGCAGGGCATCGCGCATCTGGGTTTGCTCTTCGGTAAATGAGAAGTCCATGTTTGTCTCCTACAGACCAAGAATCATCTGGGTCATGATGTTTTTCTGGATTTCGTTCGAGCCGCCGTAGATTGTGGTCTTGCGGTAATTGAAGTAAGTCGCGGCGAGCGGATCAATCAACTCGCCCTTGCTGGCGTCATCAAATTCATCGACATGAAACGGCAGTGCACGCGGGCCGATCGCCTCGACCATCAGCTCGGTGAGACGCTGCTGGATTTCACTGCCCTTGACCTTGAGCAGAGAGGCTTCCGGCCCCGGGCCGCCTTTGCCTGTTGAAGCGGCACTGGATTCAGCCGACACCACGCGCAGCACTGTCATCTCCAGCGCCATGAGTTCAATTTCAAGGTCGGCCACCTTGCTGGCAAAGCGCATGTCCTGCATCAGCGACTTGCCGTCAATCTGCTGTTCGCTGGCGATGTTTTTGAGGAAGGCCAGTTCACGCTTGGAATTGCCGACGCGGGCAATGTTGGTGCGCTCATGGCCGAGCAGATACTTGGCGTAAGTCCAACCCTTGTTCTCATCGCCGATCAGGTTTTCGACCGGCACTTCGACGTTGTCGAAAAATACTTCATTGACTTCCGCATCCTCATCCATGGTGACGATGGGCCTGACGGTGATGCCTTTGGCATGCATGTCCATCAACAGGAAGGAAATGCCCTCCTGTTTTTTCGCTTCCGGGTCGGTACGCACCAGACAAAAAATCATGTCAGCATGTTGCGCCAACGTGGTCCAGGTTTTCTGGCCATTGACGATGTATTTGTCACCCTTGCGCTCCGCGCGCGTCTTGAGCGACGCAAGGTCAGAACCCGATCCCGGCTCCGAGTAACCCTGACACCACCAGTCGGAGCCATCGAGAATGCGCGGCAAAAAGTGGCGCTTCTGCCCTTCATTGCCGAAGCGCATGATCACCGGCCCCACCATGGTGATGCCGAAGGGCAAAATTTGCGGCGCACCGGCGCGCGCGCATTCTTCGTCATAAATGTGTTTTTGCGTGGGCGACCAGCCGGTGCCACCCCACTCCACCGGCCACGCCGGTGCGACCCAGCCTTTGGCGGCGACAATCTGGTGCCATTGCTGGAAGTCCTGCTTGGTCAGGCGCCGGTGCCCGAGCACCTTGGCGCGCATGCCTTGCGGCAGGCAGGCGTCGAGCCAATCGCGCACTTCGGTGCGGAAGACTTCATCAGCGGCGGTGTAGTTGAGTTCCATGCGCGAGTCTCCTGAGGCGGCGTCGTAGCGTGATGGCGTTGTGCAGAGTGGCGCCAAGGCTGTGACGCACGCACTGCGCCACAACAGCATAGTTCAATTGAGTCCGGATTTTTCCAGTACGGGGAACGGCAGTTGCGCAACCGCGATGCCTTCTTCGGCCAGCGCTTCGGCTTCCTGGCGCGAGGCGATGCCGCGGATCGAGCGCGCGGGCACTTCGCGGTAGTGAATGCGCCGCGCTTCTTCGGGAAAACTCTGGCCAACGTCTTCGGTATTTTCCACCACGTGACGAATGATGTCGCGCAGTTGCGCCTGTTCGGGCGACAGAGTGATGGCCGTGCCGGAGGCAGCCGGCGGCGCAGGCAGGTTCCGGGTAGATCCTTCGGATCCTTCCGGCTGCGGGGCCACAGCACCAGCCGGCAACAAATTGAGCCGCGGCGCCGACAACTGCTTTTCGATTTGCGCCGAACCGCAGACCGGGCAGGCGAGCAGGCCGCGCGTCTGTTGTGCCGCCATGTCGGCAGCCGATGCGAACCAGCCCTCAAAGGCGTGGCTTTGTTCGCAAGCGAGATTGAAAACGATCACTGTGAAGTCCGGCGGCAGAAACGCTGGTGGTGCCCGGAGCGGGGGTCGAACCCGCACGCCCCTTTGCAGGAAGCGAGGGATTTTAAGTCCCTTGTGTATACCAGTTTCACCATCCGGGCGAAGTCCCGAAGTGTACTAGGAATCTCCACACATTCCGCTGCGGCCTCGAAGCTGGCAGCGCGACCGCACATTCATCGCACGGAGGAAACGAATGGGGTGGAGGCGCGGGCCGGAGTCGAACCGACCTACATGGATTTGCAATCCAGTGCATAACCGCTTTGCTACCGCGCCGCATCCGGAAAAAGCCCCGGAAATGAAAAAGGGGAAATTTGCGTTCCCCTTTTTGGCAATCTGGAGCGGGAGAAGAGTCTCGAACTCTCGACCTCAACCTTGGCAAGGTTGCGCTCTACCAACTGAGCTACTCCCGCGTTGTAGAGCTTTGAATTATAGCAAATCCGCTGCGTGGTGTGCAAGCGCCACGCCAAATCCCGCGCTATATCCGGGCGGCGGCCCGCACATACACCGCCATTGACGCCAGCGTCAGCAGCGCCGCCGCGTAAATAAACCAGTCGCCCAGCCACTGCGCATCAAACAAACCGAGAAAATTGTCGTGAAACAGGAGCATCGGTATGGCAATCATCTGCACGATGGTTTTGATCTTGCCCATCGCGTTGACCGCCACCTTTTTGGCCGCGCCCACTTGCGCCATCCATTCCCGCAGCGCCGAGATCGCGATCTCACGGCCGATGATGACGAGGGCGATCAACGCATCGACGCGCCCGAGTTTCACCAGCACGATCAGCGCGGCAGCCACCATCAGCTTGTCCGCGACTGGGTCGAGAAAGGCGCCAAACGCGGACTGCTGGTCGAGCTTGCGCGCCAGCCAGCCGTCGAGCCAATCGGTGATCGCGGCGAGCACAAACATGAATGTGGCGGCCTGATTTTTCTCGTGCGCCGCGAGCCATTCATCCGGCAAATAAAAGACGCCCACCACCAGCGGGATCAGGATGATGCGCAGCCACGTCAGCAGGTTGGGGATGTTGAGTGGCATGCGCTTTTGGGCTTTCCTACTTCGCTTCCTCGACGCGCAAGTAGATACGTTGATCGAGTGAGCCCGCCTCGCTGGAGCGCGCGAGAATGCCGCTGCCTTCGGACGAGCGCGCTTGCGACGTGCCGCCGACTTCAATCCATTGCCCCAGCTTGCCACTGACGGTGGTGGATGCGCGGTTGACGTTGGCGCTGCCGGCACCAAGATTGCCGGGCGTGTCGCGCCGGGTAGAGATGTCGAGATACACGGTATCGCCACTGACACGCGGGGTAGCGTAAAAGCCCGAGGTGATGTCACGCGGCGTTGCGGTTTCCTGCACGATGACACCGTTGACGGTGCGCGTCACGGTGCGCGAGGGCACCAACTGCGAGGTGCCGGCCTGGATGAAAGCAGGCGAGCCTTCCTGGGTGCGCACCTGCTGCGCAATGTTGTTGCGGCCTTGCGATGCGCTATCGGTGATGCTGCCGCCCGCCCGGCTGTTGCCCGGTTCGAGCACCACGCCGGCACGGGCATCAAAGCGGCTGTCGCGGCTGTCAGAATCCTGGCGCACCTGAATGATCAACTGGCGCGCGGCGCGGTCGAGGCTGGCCACCATCTGGCGGATCTGCGCGAGGTTGGCGGGCGAAGTACGTACAAAGAGCTGAAAGCCGGTGCCGCTCAATGCACCGCCTTTTTCCAGCATCGGCTGCACGATCGGAATCACCTGCTCCGCCGGGCGGTTGCGCAATTCGATGATTTCGAGTGACTGCGCCACTGCGGCAGACACACCGGTGACCGCCATCGACAGCGCCAACGCCGCCTTCAGCACGACCTTCCGGCGGCCCATTCGTAGAAGACTTCGTAGAAGATTCGATAGCAGATTTCGCATCATGATGTCCCCTCCCACACAGATAAAGTGCACGCCGCCGATCAAGCGGGAATATCCGGAATCAGCCGCATCTCGAGCAACGTGATGGTATCTTTGAGTTGCAGCTTGCGCTTTTTCAGGCGCCGCATCTGCAACTGGTCGAAGTCGGGCGTGGCGCTGAGCCGGTCAATCACCTGGTCGAGATCGCGATGTTCGATCTGCAGTTCGACGATGCGCTGTTGAATCGCTTCTATGTCTTCTGCCGTGAGCATAAATTCGTTCCGCCGCGCCTTCAAAGTATTGCTATGCATGATACACGTCTCGCTTGCGCTGCCCGCGTGGTGTGCGGACGACACGTCGAGTGAAAGCATCAGGGTGATGTACGAGCGCGTGGTGGAACTGCCGCCAACGATGGCAGCGCTGGACGCAACTCCGGCGAACGCCACCTTGCATTTTGAGTTGACGGCCGTCGTCCTCGACAGCACCGGATGGCAGATTGAAGATGCGCACCAAGCGATCATGCTGGCGCTCCCTATCCTCGCGCAGTGCGCTGTTGCCGCGCAGCGCGTGAAACTTGTGAGGATCGCAACACCCGCGGCCTATCGAGACCTCTCGCCGCAAGCCTCCCGGCAACTCGCGGCCCACCTGGCTCCAGCGCGGCCCGCCATTTTCTTTGTACGCAACACCCGCATGCGCCAGCCGTTCGAGGCTGAAGCGTTCGGCCTCGACAACACGCGCATGCGTCCGGAACTCGTCAACACGGTCTGGGTCACGCGCAGCGCACCCGATTTGCCTGAAACGCTTGCGCACGAGTTGTTCCATGTTATCGCCAACAGCGGCGCGCATAGCGAAGACAAAACCAATCTGATGCATGACCAGACAGCACCCGGAAGGCAGCAACTAACACCCGCACAATGTGCGGCGCTACGCGCGTCCGGACAGATAAACCGCTTGTTGCGCGATTGACACCGCACGTCTGACATTGCGGCGGGCGCACTGCCGCCCGCTATAATCGTCGTCATGCCCATCCGTATCGAAGCTGGAACCGGTCAGCACATTGGTGACCGCGAAGAACAGCAAGACCGCCTTCTGATCATCCCGAGCAAAAAAGAGCCGGGCGTGATTCTCGCCATCGTCGCCGATGGCATGGGCGGCCACACTGGCGGCGCGATGGCGGCGCAGCAGGTGATGGCGACGGCGCAGCAGATTTTCGCCAATTTCCACTCGGCCGAAGATTCACCGAAGAAGCTGTTGACCAGCATCATCCATGAGTCTCACCTGATCATCACGCTGTCGAGCTACACCAGCGAAGCAGAGCCGCACAGCACGGTGGTGGCGATGCTGCTGCAAAAAGAGCGCGCCGACTGGGCGTATGTCGGCGACAGCCGCCTCTACCACTTCCGCGGCCAGCAACTTGTGCGGCGCACGCGCGATCATTCCTACGTCGAGCAATTGTTCCGCGAAGGCAAGATCAAAGAAGAGGACATGGAGAAGCACCCGAACAAAAATATTCTGGTGCACTGTTTGGGCGGCGTCAATCCACCCTTGATTGATTTTGGCGGCACCGACAAGCTCGAAGCCGATGACTGCTTCATCTTGTGCAGCGACGGTCTGTGGGCCTATTTCAACGATTACGAAATGGGCAGCATTCTCGCCGCATGCTCGCCGCGCATCGCCAGTGAGCAGTTGATTGCGCAAGCGCGCGCACAGGGCAACGGTCGCGGCGACAACTGCTCACTGGCCATCATCAAGCTGACCTATTTCGAAGACGAGAAGCCGAAACCCCCGCCGCCCCCGCCGCCACGCCCGAAACCGGTAGTGCAACAAACTGTCAAAGCACCCGCACCGCCCCCTGAGCCAGAGAAGAAAAAAGGCATGTTCGGCAGCCTTTTCGGCAAAAAATAAAACGAGTACAATGGGTTGGCGGATTTACCTAAAGGGTTCTCTCAAGGTAATCAGCAAGCTGGTGTTGCATGAAAAGCCGCGCCACGCGGCCATGTTTTGAAAGCCGCGCACGCGGCTCCACTCGGGAGGCGAACATGACACGACTACATGCATTGGGATTGGGACTGCTGTTGGCAATGACAGCTCCCGCGTATTCGCAAGACAAGGCAGCGCCGAAACCAGCGCCCGCAGCCGCACCTGCGGCCACCGCGCCTGCCCCTGCGTCACCCACTACCCCTGCTACTGCCCCAGCGGCAACAGCGCCTTTGGCTGCCACACCTGCCGCAAAACCGGCCACCACCGCTTCGCCCACGCCGGCGACAGCTCCCGTTGCGGCGGCGCCTGCAGTTGCAGCAGCTGCAGCACCCGCCGCCCCCGCACCGAAACCTGCCGCACCGCCCGCCGCAGCGCCCGCCGCCGCACCCGCGACGGCTGAAAAAGCCGATGCGCCGAAGAAAAAGCGCATTGCCATGAAGCGCAAACCAAAGAACACCTGCACCAAGCTCGATGACCCGTGGGACAACGTCTGCGATATCCAGAAGAAGGCGCAGCTGGCCTGCAATGACCTGCCCACCGGCAAGAAGACTGCCAAGAAACCCAAAAAAGGCCAAGCACCGATGACCACGGAAAACCGCCGCCAGCAGTGTGTAGATAATTACATGCGCAACGTCTGACGGGGTTGCAACTGGCAGTACCGGCACCACGTAACGGCTGACAGCGCGGCGTAGTCGTAGTGCAAGGAAGAAAAAAGCCCGCACACATGCGGGCTTTTTCTTTGCCGTTGTTAAGCCTTCTTGCTTGGCGATCGGCCTTCTTGCTCACCGTTTCCGGTCACCCAGTTTTTGGTCACCCATCGCGCCGGTTCATTCATGTTCCGCGCATGCGCGCGATGCTATGACTTTCCGGCGCCAGCACCACGTGCCGCATTTTCTCGCGCTCGCGCTTCTGCACGTGTTTCTTTTTCCTGCGCGCGTTTAAGCACTTCCTGCACTTTGGCTTCGTGCGCACGCGCGTTTTCGCGGCGCTCAGCCGCGCGCGCCAACTCGTCCTTGTCCTTGCGCTGGCGCGCGGCGGCGCGCTCTTGCTCACGCCGCTTCTCGCGGGCGGCCCGCGCGGCGCGCTCGGGTGCCGCAGCGTCGAAATCGCTTGCCGACTTGGCGTGGCGTTCAGCCTGCTGCTTGCGAGCAGCCACAGTGCGCGCGGTCTCGGCCTGCTTGCTCGGCGCACTTGCGGCCTCACGCGCGCGCTGCGCCTCGCGCGAAGCGCGCACTTCGCGGTCGGCCTGCTGGCGCTTGAATCCGCGCGCCTCGACCTCCACGGCGCGAATGCGCCCCTCGGCGCGCACGTTGTCTTCGATTGCCGCTCGTAAGCATGGCTCGGCCACCAGCTTGCCGTAGCACGCTTGGCGATGCGCGGCAAACGCTTTCTCTTGCACGGTAGTGGCGGCACGTGCGGCGCGCAAGGCTTGATCGGCTTGCACGACGCTGCGGATCGAGCCTGCCGGATATTGCGGCAGTGGCAATGTGAGTGCACTGGGTGCACTGGGTGCACTGGGTGCACTGGGCGCACTGGGTTCACTGGGCGCGCTGGCACTGGAGTCCGGATCGCCCTTGGCCGCCGGTGGCGGCAAATCTGCCACACTCGCCGCCGCCAAAACTACTGTCGGCAGTGCAAGTGCAGAGAGCCAGCCACCCGCCAGCAGCCATCGCGGCATGCCCATGTCCTGCTCTCCGCTGCCAGCGTCCTCGAACGAACGCTATTTGGCCGCAGCAACCTTGCGGCAACCGGTAGCTTTGGCGTTCATGTAGAACTCGGTACCATCCGGACACTCAAGCATTTTCTCGGGCTTCTTCGCACCCTTGGTCATGCGGCAGGCATAGGCACCCGATTTCTTGTTGACCGATTTCTTGTCAAGGTTGTAGCCGTCCGGGCAGACCGGATCGGGAGCGGCTCTGGGCACACCCGCTACAGGCGCAGGCGCGGCGGCGGCCACCGGCTTCGGTGCTTCTGCAATGGTTACCGTGGTTTTGGTTTCGCCGGTGCACCCGAGTGCAGAACCATCACGACCGCCTTTGGCGGTCACCGTATACGTGCCAGCTTTGCTGTAAGACTTCATGAAGCTGCGCGGAAAGTTGTCGCGGCCAACCTGCATTTTGGTCAAGTCGAAATCGCCATTGCCGTATTCGACGCGCAGGCCGCACATGCCTTCGTCTTCGCCCGTGACTGTGACTTTGACCTGCGCGCCCACGACCGCGTTCGCCGGTTCGACTTTCACGCCGGATATGTTGCCGGCCAACACAGGCAATGCAAACAAGGCGACGCTAGTGCCAGCACCCAGCCATTTGATGATGTTCATGATGTTTCCTCTCCATAACTTGGTCCCGGTACCTCCGGATGGTCTGCGCTTTGTGCTGCCCGCGCATGTTCAGCACCACTATGCAGCGCCGAAGCCGGATTATCGCCTTATTCGGCGCGTGCGCCGCCATACATGCGCCACGCAAATCAACACCCACCCAGCGCCCGGTCAACGCCTACGCAGTACAGCGGGCACGAGCGATCAAGCACGCCCCCACACCACCGGCTTGCGCGCTTCTTTGGCGATCGCGGCCAACAGCGTATCGTGGGCGGACAATTCATCGGCGCTGGGGGGGACGACAAAGGTGTCGAGCGGCACCGACAGATCTTCTCCGCCGGCCTGCACCCCGCCATCGCTATCGTCATCCATCATCAGGCCGTTCTGCCCGCGCGTCATCGCCAGATAGACCTCCGCGAGCAGCGTGCTGTCGAGCAACGCGCCGTGCAGGGTGCGCTGCGCGTTCGAGACGCCATAGCGGTCGCACAGCGCATCCAAATTGTTGCGCTTGCCCGGATGCGCTTCCTTGGCCATCACCAGCGAATCGATCACGCTGTCCGCGAGCGAGCGAAAGGCTGGCTGCTTGACGCGCGCCAGTTCAGCATCCAGGAACGCGAGGTCGAACGGCGCGTTGTGGATGATGATTTGCGCGCCTTTGACGAACGCTGCGAGTTCCTTGGCGATCTCGGCAAACTTGGGCTTGCCGGTCAAAAACTCGCGCGTCAGGCCATGCACTTCAAGCGCCGCTTCATCACTGTCACGCCCGGGGTCGAGATAGTGATGCAGGTTGTTGCCGGTGAAACGGCGGTTCACCAGTTCGACACAGCCGATCTCAATGATGCGATGTCCGTGCGCCGGGTCAAGGCCGGTGGTTTCAGTGTCGAGAATGATTTGCCGCATCGTGCTGCCCTGTCAAGTCCAATCCATGCGGGTCTTCAGGACCATGCGGCCAAAACCCTTGGTGAGGGCCGCTCTCCACTGAGCAGCCAGAAAATTATTGCGCCAATCCCGGTGCGAACGCTTTACCAACCCGGTGCACCGCCTCAGAGCAAAAGTGTAGCGCTCCTCCAGTAAAGACGCGCCGCCGCGAACACCGCTTGCCTCAGGCGGGCACCGGCTGCGCGCTCAGACGCGCCAGCGGTGTCTCGTCAATCGGCAAATGTACCAACGCCGCGAAAACCCCGAAGCCCGCCGCGATCAACCAGGCCAGCGTGTAACTGCCCGTCGCATCAAACAACGCGCCCCCCGCCCACGCCCCGAGAAAACTGCCGAACTGGTGCCCCAGGAACACCATGCCGGCCAGCATCGACAAATATTTCACACCAAATATTTGCGCCACCAGGCCATTGGTGAGCGGCACGGTCGAGAGCCACAGCGTCCCCATGCATAGCGCGAACACATAGACACTCCACGGTGACAGCGGTACCGCAAGAAACACCAGTATCGCCACTGCACGCAGCGTGTAGATCGCCGACAGCAAATAGCGCTTGGGGCGCTTGGCACCCTGCATGCCCCAGACATAGGTGCCGAAAATGTTGCCCACTGCAATCAGCGCCAGCGCAGTCACGCCGACATTGGCGCTCAAGCCCTGATCGCGCAAATACGCCGGCAGATGCACGCCAATGAACACCACCTGCAAGCCGCAGACAAAGTAGCCGAGACACAGCAATTTGAAACTGCGCTCGCCCCACGCTTCGCTGATCGCAGCGCTCACCGATTGCTGCGGCCCGCTGGTAGCTGCCGCCTTGCCTGGCTCGGTCATCGCCATTGCCACCGGCACCACGATCACCATCAGAATCGCCGCGACCAACAACGAGCTGCGCCAGCCGTAAGCGCTAATCACCCACTGCAACATGGGCGTGAGATAAAACTGCCCCGCCGCGCCGAGCGCGCCGGCAATCGCCAGCGCCTGCTGCCGCTGTGACGCATCCACCGAGCGGCCCACCACACCGGAGATCACACCGACGGTGCAGCCACCTTGGGCGATGCCGATGATGACGCCACCGGTCATTGCCAACATCAGCGGCGTGGTCGACAACTCCATGCCCCACAAGCCCACTGCGTAGAGCACACAGGTCACAGCGATCACGCGCGCTGCGCCATATTTGTCGGCGAGCATGCCGAGGATAGGCGCACTCAAGCCCCACATGATGTTCTGCATCGCAATCGCAAACCCATAGGCTTCGCGCGTAAAGCCCAGATCGCCCGTCATTGGCTTGAGGAACAGCCCCATGCCATGGCGAATGCCCATCGAGAAATTGACGATCAATGCGCCTGCGAGCAGGACGATGATCGGGGTGCGCCAGTTTTTATCCATGCGAAATCCAATAAACAGTAGGAGCAATCAGTGCATCAACGCGGCCAAGCGAGGCAGCCAAGCTTCACAGCCTCTTGCGAACTCAACAGCCTGCCCAATGCCATGCATTAAGCGGTAGCGGGAACAGGTACCCTGGGCGCTTCCTTGATCGGCAGATGAATCAATGCCGCGCCAATCGCCAGCACAATATCGATGTACCACATCCAGTCGTAGCTGCCGGTCGCTTCAAACAATTTGCCGCCGAGCCACGCCCCGAGAAAGCCGCCGATCTGATGCGACAACATGACCATGCCAAACAAGGTCGCCATAAAGCGCATGCCATGCAGCTTGGCCACCAGTCCCACCGTAGGCGGCACGGTGGCGAGATAGGTGAAGCCGATCACCACCGCAAAGATCAGAAAGGTTGTCGAGGTTTTGGGGGCCGCGAGAAATACCAGCACTGCCACTGCACGCGCTGCATAGAGCAATGACAGCACCGACTTCATGCGCCAGCGCCCAATCGCCCAACCCGCTGTAAAGCTGCCCGCGATGTTGAACAGGCCGATCAGCGAAAGCGCCCACGCCCCCACTTCCGGCGGCAACATGCACGACGCCACCACGCCCGGCAGATGCGTCGCGATGAAAGCGACGTGAAAGCCACACACGAAAAACCCGGCTGTGAGATACAAAAAACTCGGATCGCGCCAGGCGTCGCGCACCGCCTCTTTCAAGGTCTTTTCCGGCGCACTGCCCGGCGCACCCACTACAGGGGCCGCCGATTTGCCGCGCAATACAAAGGCCAGCGGCACCACCGCCAGCGCCATGATGCCGATACCGGTCATCGCGCCCACCCAGCCAATCGCCCCGGTCATGTATTGCGCGATGGGCACCACGGCAAACTGACCGAACGAACCACCTGCGTTCACCAAACCACTCGCCATGCCGCGCTTCTCCGGCGGCAGCGCACGGCCCACGGCAGACATCAATACACCAAGACCCGCCATGCCGGCGCCGCCGGCACCGATGATGCCGATCAGCACAATCAGCGTCCACGTGGTGTGCGCATAGGGCGTGAGCACGGTACCCACCATCACCAGCACGGCGCCGCTCGCGATCACGCGGCCCGAGCCATATTTGTCGGCCAACGCCCCGGCAAAGGGCTGCGTGATGCCCCACATCAGTTGCGCACAGGCAAACGCCAAACTGATCGCCGCAATACCCAGACCGGTGGATGTATTGAGCGGGCCGATGAACAAGGCGCGCGATTGCTGCACGCCAAACAGCAGCGCGAACACCAGCGCCGCCGCAACGATGACCCAGAGCTGCGGGCGGCTAAATTGCATCAGCGGGCACCGCCATGCGGGACAGAATACACTTGTGTTTCACGCCTGCGATTACAACACCTTTTAATCAAAATTGAGTCTTGCCAACATGAGCACCAGCGAGCGCAGCAACCAAAGGAGCGAAGACAGCGGCAACAGCAGCGCTCCGCGCATCATGCGCGCCGGCACAGCCGCCATCACCTACGGCACCGTCAACCCCAAAGACGTCGCCCATTTGTCAGGCCTGGAATTTTTCGAAGGCATGCTCAAGGGCACCTACCCCGCCCCGCCCATCGCCAAAACGCTCAATTTCGATCTCGTCGAAGCCGAACATGGCCGCGCCGTGTTTGAAGGTGAACCCCTGCGCGACTTCTACAACCCGATCGGCTCGATTCACGGCGGCTTCGCAGGCACCCTGCTCGACTCATGTATGGGCTGCGCCGTGCACACCACCATGGCAGCAGGCCAGGCCTACACCACGCTCGAATACAAGGTCAGCCTGATACGCGGCATGTCAGACAAAACCGGCAAGGTGCGCGCCGAGGGCAAGGTGATTCAGGTCGGGCGGCGCGTGGCAACGGCTGAAGGCTGGTTGCGCGACGCCGCAGGCAAGCTGCTTGCGCATGGCACCACGACATGTCTCGTGTTCGAGGTGTAGGCGTCTGCGCAAGCCCGTCACGGCGTAAGCGCGTGTCGCCCGTGCAATTTGCGACGCACACCGTTGCGCGCTGGCGCCAGACAGACTGAGCGGCCACCGAAGCGCCTGTTAACGAGGCGTAAAATCGCTCGCTACCGCCTCACGGAGCAGTCCATGAACGCCCCCGCCGACAAATTCCTCTCGCAACTCGAATTGCGCGCCGCCGCGCTCGAAGCCAAAGTCATCGCCTGGCGGCGTGATTTCCATGCCCACCCCGAGTTGGGCAATGAAGAAGTGCGCACCTCCGGCATCGTCGCCGAACATCTGAAGAAGCTCGGTCTCGAAGACATTCGCATCGGCGTTGCCAAGACCGGCGTAGTCGCCACGCTCAAGGGTGGCAAGCCCGGCCCGTGCGTCGCGCTGCGCGCCGACATGGACGGCCTGCCGGTGACCGAGCAAACCGATGTGCCGTTCAAATCGAAACGCCGCACGCAGTGGGACGGCGCCGAAGTCGGCACCATGCACGCCTGCGGTCACGACTGCCACACCGCGATCCTCATGGGCGTCGCCGAACTCTTCGCCGGCATGCGCGATGACATCTGCGGCACCATCAAGTTCATCTTCCAGCCCGCCGAAGAAGGCCTGCCCAACTACGCCAACGGCGGTGCCAAGCTGATGATTGAAGAGCATGCGCTGGAAAATCCGCGCCCCGATGCGATCTTTGGCATCCACGTGATCTCGCACCTCACCGCCGGCAAGGTAGGCTACCGCCCCGGCGCGATGATGGCCTCGACCGATAATTTTTTCATCAAAATCAAGGGCCGCCAGACCCACGGCGCCATGCCGTGGCTCGGTGCCGACCCGATCGTCGCCAGCGCGCAGGTCGTGATGGGCATGCAGACCCTGGTGTCGCGCCAGCTCGACATCATGGAAAACCCGGCAGTGGTTACCTTCGGCGCGATCAACGGCGGCAATCGCGAAAACATCATCCCCGATGAAGTCATCCTGCGTGGCACCTTTCGCACCTTTGACGAAACCCAGCGCGAACACATCCGCACCCGCATCGAAGAGACCGCGGTCAACATCGCCTGCGCCTGCCAGACCACTGCCGAGGTGAAGACCCATAAGGGCTACCCGGTCACCGTGAATGACCCCAAGCTCGCGCTGTGGAGCCTGCCGACATTGACCCGCGTGGCCGGCGACAACAATGTCGTCCACGTGCCGCGCACCGGCGGCGGCGAGGATTTCTCCTACTTCCAAAAAGAAATCCCCGGCGTGTTTTATTTCATCGGCATCACGCCCGAGGGACAAGACCCGTCCAAAGCGCCGTCGAATCACTCACCGCATTTTTATGTGGATGAGAAGGGACTGCTGCTGGGGCTGCGCTTGGTGGCCAATTTGGTAGTGGACTACCAAAACGCGCATCAGGCCAAGGCATAGCCCGGAGAACCGCTCCCATCAAGGTTTTCGGGGAGACAATGCCTGAGAGCCGCCCGCACCAACGCTTTGCGGATAGTGCGTAAGACGTTGTGAATGGGTGCGCAAGTCGATGGCGCTGGCAAGCATGTTGTGCCGCCACCAGCACAGCCTAGCGCGCCAACTCGACCCCGCGATTGGCCAGCGCGTCGGCGCGCTCGTTGCCCGGGTCACCCGCGTGACCCTTGACCCAGCGCCATTCAATCGCGTGCTGGGCGGATAGCGCGTCGAGCCGCCGCCACAGATCTTCGTTTTTCACCGGTTGCCTGGCTGAAGTTTTCCAGCCCTTGGCTTTCCAGCCGCGCAACCATTCGGTCATGCCGTTTTTGACATAAGCCGAGTCGGTGTAGACCGTTACCTTGCAGCGCCGCGTAAGCGCCGCGAGCGCTTCAATCACGGCGGTCATTTCCATGCGGTTGTTGGTGGTCTCGGCCACGCCGCCGAACAATTCCTTCTCGCGCATCGCGGCAGCGGTGCCGGTTTGCAAAAAGGCGCCCCAGCCGCCGATGCCGGGATTGCCCTTGCAGGCGCCGTCCGTATAAATCACCACGTGCGTGGCGTCATCATCACTCATTGTTGCCTTTCGTTGATTTCCTGGCAGCATGGTCAGGCCCCGCCGGCGCGCGGCGGGTTGCGCCGCCAGCGCCATCGCCTGGCCCGCTGTGCAAAGGGCGCTGCAGATGGTTGGTAAGCCGCGATGAGACTGGCGACAACGCCCCCGCCCCTCTGGCCTGGCGCCGCCACGCCGGCGAGATCACGCGCATGCCGGCCACGCGCTTTTTCGCCTGCATGACGTACACGGCGCCTGCCACCGGCCACCAATGCTCGCCCAGCCGGTCCAGAAAATCAAAACGCGTCAGCCATTTTTCGGACTCTACCGGCGGCTTGTAGCAACCGAAGCGCCCGCCGCGCAAGTCGAAGGCCAGCAATTTGAGCCAATCCTTGACCCGCAACACGCTGACGAATTCTGCATTCCACGGCGCGCTGCGCGCACGCGTAAACATCTTGCGCACTCCCCACAGGCTGACCGGATTGAAGCCCGTGACGATCAACTGCCCTTCCGGCCGCAGCACGCGTTCGGCCTCGCGCAAGATCTGGTGGGGTTCCTCGGAAAATTCGAGCAGGTGCGGCAGCAGCAGCAAATCGAGTGACTCGGGTGCAAACGGCAACTCATGCGCGTCGGCCAGCACCGCGACCGCGCCGTGCAAGCCTGCGCAAAAGCGCGAGGTAGCGCGATTGGCACGCAGGAAATCGACGCTGGGGAGCCCCATCTGCACTGCGTAATAACCAAACACGTCGGTCACAATGCGGTCGATCTGTGCCGCTTCCCATGCCAGCACATAAGCCCCCTGGGGTGTCGCGAACCAGCGTTCGAGCGCGCCCGTCGGAGTGGCGGCTGGCTCGGGCAAGGCACTGGACGTGGTGGGCAGCAAGCGGCGCGGGAGGGAGCGAGAGATGCTAAGGATTATCGCACGCACGTTTTCGCAATCGTACGAGCGCGCTCACGCACTGCGCCCAGGTGGCCGCGCCCGGCGTGGCCTGCGATCGCACAATCTCGCCCCGCCGGGCACAACGTCGCGGAACCCGGCATGCCGCTCTCCCCCTCATACCTTCCCGCGCCTTACACAAAATCTCAAGAAAATCAAGCTGTTGCAAAATTCTTTTGCTTGACGGGGTGAACAACATCGGGCTACCATCGCCGCTGTCTTTCAGAGTAGGAGAAGCCCATGCACCGCTTCACTGGCGCGTTCAAGCTTCTTTCAGCAGCAAGTTTTTCCGTTTTGTTGGCCGCGTGCGCAGGTACGCCGCCTGCCAACTCAACGCTCACCGCATCGGCCCCCGTTTCTGAATCTGCCCTCCTGGCGCCGCTCGCGCGCGCAGAGAGCAGCGTTGATGTGCAGGCGCAGGACATCGCCAATGTCGACGTCACCGGACAGGGTCAGGCAGACCTCTGGCAGCGCATGCGCGCCGGTTTTGCGATGCCCGACCTTACCACCAAGGCCGCGCAGGACAAAACCGCGTGGTACGCCGCGCGCGGCGAATATGTCAAGCGCAGCTTCGAGCGCGCCAAACCCTTCCTGTTTCATATTGTCGAGGAACTCGAAAAACGTGGCATGCCGACCGAGCTTGCACTGCTGCCACTGGTCGAGTCGGCCTACAACCCGAAGGCAGTGTCGCCCGCCCACGCGGCGGGCATGTGGCAGTTCATTCCGTCCACCGGCAAGAAGTACAAACTCACCCAGGACTGGTGGCGCGACGAGCGGCGCGACATCATCGCCTCAACCACGGCGGCTCTCGACTACCTGCAAATGCTGCATGGCATGTTTGGCGATTGGCATCTCGCACTGGCCTCCTACAACTGGGGCGAGGGAGCGGTGGGCCGCGCGGTTGAGCGCGCCCGCGCCAAGGGCGAGCCGGCTGATTACGCCAGCCTGCGCATGCCCGCCGAGACAGCGGGTTACGTACCGAAGCTGCAGGCGATCAAAAACATCGTGATGAATCCGGCGCTCTACAACGTCGCGCTGCCGGACGTACCGAACGCGCCCTACTTCGCCACGCTGACAAAAATCCGCGACATCGATGTCAAGACCGCGGCAAAATTCGCCGAGATGCCGGTCGAGGAATTCATCGCGCTCAACCCTGCCCACAACCGCCCCGTGATTCCGGGCGCAAACCGCCCCACCATTGTGCTGCCGGCCGACCGCGTCGACACCTTCAAGCAAAACCTGATCAACAACGAAGGCAAATCGATTTCTTCGTGGCAGGCCTACCTGCTCAAAGCGGGCGAGAAGCTCGAGACCGTTGCAGCCAAGTTCGGCATCGACATTGGCAGCCTGCGCAGCATCAACGGCATCAGTGCACGCTCCAAGGTCAAGCCCGGCCATACCCTGATCGTACCCAAAGACGGCAAGCTGCAGGACATCGCTCTGCCGGTCAATCTGGATCAACCAGCGATGATGGCGCAAGAGCGTCTGGTCAAAGCGTCCCACGTGGTCAAGAAAGGCGACACGCTCGCGTCCATCGCCAAGCACTACAAGGTCAGTGCCGACGACATTCGCAAGTGGAACAAGCTGGCCGCTGCAAGTCTGACAAGCGGACAAAAGCTCGCCATCGAGCAGGTGGTTGTCGACCGGCCAGGCAAGCGCCGCGTCGCCGCCAAAACCGGGAAGAAGGGCAAGGCTGCTGTCAAGCCCAAGCGCGCGCTCAAGGTTGCAGGGCGTTAGGCAACCGGGTACGGGTCGCACCTCTCCCCTGGGACGGCGCTGGCTCGAAGCCCTCGACTGATCGAGCGGGCGAACGGGCGATATTGGTAAAGACGCGCGACCGTCGCCGTTTATTTTTTTCCGCGCTTGAGGACTTCGCGCACTCGCTTCAGACGCAGGCGCGGCGGCTCGACAATCTTCACGAAACTTGACAGCAGGCGTTCCTGCGCGGTGGCCTCACCACGTCTCTGGCAGTGGTAATTGCCCTTGGAATCAAGCTCCCACGCGCCCGCATCGCGCCGCAGATACGGCACCAACCCCTCGGCAAAAATACGCTTCTTGAATTTCGCATCAAGTACGGGAAAGCTGATCTCGACGCGGCGAAAGAAATTGCGGTCCATCCAGTCAGCGCTCGAGAGCCGCACGTCTGGGTCGCCGCCGTTCTCAAACCAGTAGATGCGGCTGTGTTCGAGGAAACGGCCGATCGCTGACACCACGCGGATGTTGTCGGATACGCCGGCCTGGCCCGGCACCAACGCGCAGGCACCGCGCACGATCAAATCGACCTTGACACCGACCGCGCTCGCGGCGTACAGCGCATTAATCACCTGAGGCTCGTGCAGGGCGTTCATCTTGGCGATGATGCGCGCCTTTTTTCCCTCTTTGGCAAATTTGATTTCACGCGCCACCGCATCGAGCACGCTGCCATGCAGCGTGAACGGCGATTGCCAGATGTGGTTGAGCTTGCGCACCTTTGACAGGCCGGTCAGTTGCCGGAACACCTCGTTGGCGTCATCGCACAGCTCCGGGTTGGCGGTAATCAGGCCGAAGTCCGTGTACATGCGGGCGGTGCGCGGGTGGTAATTGCCGGTACCAAGATGGACGTAGCGTCTTAGCCGTCCACCCTCACGGCGCACCACCAGACACATCTTGGCGTGTGTCTTGTGCCCCACCACGCCATACACCACATGCGCCCCTGCCGCTTCGAGCCGCCCGGCCCAATTGATATTGGTTTCCTCGTCGAATCGCGCCATCAGTTCGACCACCGTGGTCACTTCCTTGCCGCTCTTGGCCGCGGTGATCAGCAACTCCATCAACTCGGATTCCGAGCCGGTACGATAGATCGTCTGTTTGATCGCCACCACGTCGGGATCGCGCGCCGCGGCACGCAGATAGTCGAGCACCGGCTCGAAAGATTCAAACGGATGGTGCAGCAGGATATCGCCAGCGAGAATGGTCTCGAATACATCGCCAGCGTCAGCCAACAGGCCGCTATTGTCCGGCACGAACGGCGCGAATTTCAGATCGGGGCGCTCGCAGATGTCCGCCACTTGCATCAACCGCGCCAGGTTAACCGGGCCATCCACCCGGAACAGGTCACCCGCCTCGATCTCGAATTGTTTCAACAGGAACTGTACGACATAGCCGGGGCAATCCTGTCCCACCTCAAGGCGCACCGCATCGCCAAAATGGCGCTGGGTCAATTCCCCCTGCAGCGCCTGGCGCAGGTTGGTCATCTCTTCTTCGTCGACAAACAAATCGCTGTTGCGGGTGGCACGGAACGCGTGCGAGCCCCGCACCTCGATGCCGGGAAACAACTCGCCGACATAGCGCATCAGGACCGACGACAGCAAAATGAACTTGTCCGGGCCGAACTGCCCCTGCGGCAGCGCGATGACGCGTGGCAGAACCCGTGGCGCCTGCACGATCGCCAACTCGGCTTCGCGCCCGAAGGCGTCGGTGCCGGACAACTCGACCACGATGTTGAGACTCTTGTTGAGTACACGAGGGAACGGATGCGCCGGGTCAAGCCCGATCGGGGTGAGCACCGGCAGGATCTGTTCCTCGAAGTAGCGCTTGGCCCACACATCGAGTTCAGCATCCCATTGCGGGCGAAAGTAAATCGACACGCCGGACTTGGCCAGCGCCGGCAGAATCGTCTCATTGAGCAAGGCATATTGGCGCGAGACCAGGGCACCGGCGCGCTTCTGGACCTCGGCAATCACCTCGGATGCCGCAAGGCCATCGACCTCGCGGTAAGAAGGATCGCTGCGCATCTGCTCACGCAACCCGGCCACACGAACTTCAAAAAATTCATCGAGGTTCGAGCTGACAATGCACAAAAAACGCAAGCGCTCCAAAAGCGGCACGGTGCCGTCCGCCGCCTGCGCCAGCACGCGCTCGTTGAACGCCAGCACGCCCAGTTCGCGGTTGAACAGCGGCAGCCCGACCGGATCTTTTCGCTTTGAATCCACCCGCTCAGTATGTTTTTTGCGCATGACAAGATAATGACAGCGAGGGAAATGGGTTGGCGATGACACGTACTTGTCACATTGTGCTGTCATTATGGCGGCTTGCAACTCCCCCCGCCCCGTCAATCGTGAACCCGGCTCTCCAACTGGCAGCAGTCGATTTAGGCTCCAACAGCTTTCGCCTCGAAATCGGCCGCGTGGAAGACGGTCATATCTACATTCTTGATTCGCTGCGCAGCAATACTCGGCTCGGCGCGGGCCTCAATGGAGAGAAGATATTGAGTGACGAAGCGCAAGCGGCGGGCCTTGATGCGCTTGGCCAGTTCAGCCAGCGCCTGCGCGGCTTTGACCCCGCGCACGTGCGCGTCGTGGCGACCAACACATTGCGTGTGGCGAAGAACGCCGCTGCCTTTATCGACAAGGCCGAGAAACTGTTGGGCCTGCCGGTCGAGGTGATCTCGGGGCGGGAAGAAGCCCGGTTGGTATTTTCCGGTGTGGCGCACAGCGCACCACCACCCTTGGTCAAACAGTTGGTCGTCGACATCGGCGGCGGTTCGACCGAGTTTTCCGTAGGCCTTGGCTTCGAGCCGGAGTTGATGGAGAGCCTTTACATGGGTTCGATCAGCTACACGCTGGCGCATTTTCCCGGAGGCTTCGTTGACGAATACACGCTCAAGCAGGCGGAACTCGCCGCGCGGCGCGAAGTGGAAGTGATTGCCAAAGCGATTCGCGCCAGCGGCTGGCAGGTGGCTGTCGGATCCAGCGGCACTGCACGTTCGATCGAGCGTGTATTGGCGCAAAACCGCATTGGCAATGGAGGCATCACAATCGAAGGCCTGCACTGGATTCGCAAGGTGATGCTTGGCGCCGGCAACATCGCCAACATCAGCATCACTGGTCTGAAACCGGATCGCGCCCTCAACCTGCCGGGTGGATTTGCCATTTTGTCCGCCGTTTTCGCGGAACTCGGGATCGAGTCGATGCGCGTGTCCGACAATTCGCTGCGCCTAGGCGTGCTGTACGACTTGCTCGGTCGCGTCGCCGAATCGATGAACCCCCACAACAAGCGAGAGCAAACGGTCGCGCAATTTGAGCGCCGCTATCACATTGACACAGAGCAGGCGCAGCGCGTCGCGGCTCTGGCCGCACGCTTCATGCAGGATTTGGAAGTTGCACTCGGTGCGGAAGCGGAGGAAACGGGACGCTACGCCAACTGGGCCGCGCGCCTGCATGAATGCGGGCTGACCATCGCCCACAATGGCTATCACAAGCACTCTGCCTATATCGCCGCCAACGCCGACATGCCGGGCTTTTCGCGCGACGAACAAAAACGCCTTGCCTACCTGATCCTCGGCCACGCCGGGAAATTGCCCAAACTTGCGCGCGGTGAGCCAGCACCGCAGCACGACTGGATCGCGGTGTTGAGTCTGCGTCTGGCAGCCCTGTTTCACCGCAGCCGCCAATTGCAGCCGCCGCCCTACGCGCACTTGTCGATGAAGGGAAACAGGATCACCCTGCACATCGACCCTGCTTGGCTGGAGAGCCAGCCTCTGACCGAATACTCGCTCGCCCACGAAATCGAACAATGGCAAGCGCTTGGCGACGAGCGGCCATTCAAGTTCGACCTGGTGCGCAATGTATGCGAGTTGGCGCGGGCGCCGTGACCAAAATGCACCGCCTGCAGACCGCGTCGAAGGGCTGCCATTAGGTACGCCATCGCGCTGCTGCGCGCCGCACGTGTAGCGCTGCATCTGGCTCACGGCGTTGCGATGGTGACGATCTTCTTTCCGCGGATGCACCCCGTCGCGCGCAATCGCCTTGTACAGCAATGGTCGGCGCATCTGCTCCACATCCTCGCGATCCGGCTCGAAGTGAGCGGCGCATCGATGCAAGGATCTGCGCCGGCCATGCTCGTCGCCAATCATGTCTCCTGGCTCGACGTATATGCCCTCAATGCCATTTGTCCGGCACACTTTGTCGCCAAGTCTGAAATCGGCCGCTGGCCGCTGCTCGGATTGTTCGCCCGCAAATCGGGCACTGTCTTCATCGAACGCGCGCGCAAGCGCGACATCCTGCGCGTCAACGCCAGGATTGCATCGCTGCTGCGCGCCGGCGCCATCATGGCCGTGTTTCCCGAAGGCACCACGACCGAAGGCAATGCCGTGTTGCCATTTCGCCCGCCGTTGTTGCAACCGGCGATTGAATGCAATGCGCGGCTTCAACCGGTGGTGATCCGCTATGAACGGGCCGATGGCAGTCTGTGCCGCGCAGCGTGTTTTGTCGGCGACACCACCTTCGCGGCCGCACTGTGGCTCGTCCTCAAGCAACCGGGCATCCATGCCCGTCTGCAATTCCTGCCGGTCATCCACTGTGGCGGCATACACCGCAAGACGCTGGCGCGCGCCACCGGATTCAGTATCGCCACTGCGCTCGGCCTGCACAGGTAACGAGCCTGCATTTCCCGATGCCGCTTGCCTCCCTCCTCGCCCCCACCCGCGCCGGACAGCGCCTGCCCGAGCTCGACTGGCTGGAGCGCCTGATCGACAATGCCCCGCGCGGCGTAGTGACGCGCACGCTGTGCGAGGTGACGGCGAGCGGAAAAGCGGGCGGGCAAACCATGCCGGTACATGCGCTGTGCCTGGGTAATCCTGATCGCAGCGCGCCCGCCATCGGCTTCTTCGGCGGCGTGCATGGCTTGGAGCGCATCGGCACCCACGTGCTGCTGCATTTCCTGGAAGACCTGTTTGCGCGCCTGGCCACCGACCTCGCCCTTAACTATCGTCTTGAACACCTGCGCCTGGTATTCATGCCCCTGGTCAACCCCGGCGGCATGCTTGGCACCACGCGCTGCAACCCACAAGGTGTGGACCTGATGCGCAATGGCCCGGTCGATGCCACCTCAAAGGTGCCCTTTCTGATTGGCGGCCAGCGACTGACGCCGATCTTGCCGTGGTATCGCGGCCCCAACGCCAACACGATGGAAGCCGAGAGCCACGCCCTGTGCCGCCTGGTCGAAGATGAATTGCTCGGCCGCAAATTCGCAGCCGCACTCGACTGCCATTCAGGCTTCGGCTTTCGCGACCGCATCTGGTTTCCCTATGCGCACACCGCAGCGCCGATCCACCACCTGCCGGAGATCCACGCGCTCACCGCATTGTTCGAACAACGCCACCCCGAACACAATTACGTGATCGAACCGCAGAGCCACCA
>JANNCZ010000197.1:0-3251 GCA_031387185.1 Burkholderiales bacterium | reverse complement strand
GGGTGTTGCGCAGCACCGGGGCGGTGGACGCGACGTGGAGTCCGCCGCACGCACGCTTAACTAATGAGGGCAATGCGCAGATCGCGTTTGACAGCGCCGGCAATGTCTTCGTCGCGGGTATTGGCGGGTATACAGCCATCGCTTATGGCCCTGAACAACTCCTAGCCATCACCATTGAGAAATTCCTAAGTAGCGGCGGCGCGGTGGATCCTGCATGGACAGTACCGAGCACGGGCACTTCAGTGCTGGTCGAAGACGGGGCAGATATCTTCACGTCTGGCAAAGCGACGGCCCTTGACATGCCGTTTGACAACTCAATTCTTAAGCGAAGTGCAACCACAGGTGCCGCCGTGAGTGGATGGTCGATTCCCGGCGTTGCCGAGGGCTACATGTCGTCCGCGTTGGTTACACCAGAGGGCGTGTGGGCGGGGGGGCGCCTCTCGTTTGTGAATGGTGCGCGCGCTGCCGGAATCGTTCGCCTCGACACCACCACAGGCGCACGCCAAGTGGGGTTCCCTGCAAATATCACTCTGCCGGGTGGAGGCATGTCGGTTGCCGCGCTACCGGACGGCAAAACGCTCGTCGGCGGCAACTTTGACTTTGTCAACGGCCTGCCGCGCTCTAACCTCGCACGCCTGAACGCAGACGGCACATTCGATCCCACATGGACCGCTGGCACCGACGGTAAGGTTTGGCGGCTTGCGATGCTAGGCAACAACGTGTACGCAGTCGGATTCTTTACTGCGGCGGGCGGGCTCGACCGAGCGGGTGTCGCGCGGTTTGACGCAACCAGCGGGGTCATAGATATCGGGTGGAATGCCAACCTAAACGGGCCGGCGCGCCGAATTGCGTTTGACGGCACCGACGTGTTTGTTAGCGGCTATTTTTCGACGGTTGGTGGCCTGTCGCGCAACACCGTAGCCAAGCTATCTGGCGTGGACGGCACAGCAATTAGCGCGTTCAACGCGCCGTACCTTCGGGCGAGCTGCGGCAACGGCACCATCGGGCTCGCTTATGCGGCGGGATTTGTCTATGCGGCGATCCCGATAGGCTGCATTTCACCCTACGACACGTCGAGGCGGCTAGGTCGCTTTTCATCGACCACGGGTGCCTATGACACATCGTGGAATCCTGCGCCGAACAACGCCGTTCGCGACATCGTCATCGCCGGTGACAATTTGTACGCGGCTGGGGCGTTCACTACCGTCGGCGGCGTCGCGAAACCGCTGCTGGCAAAGATCAGTCTGGCGAGCGGGACTGTGGATGCCGCTTGGGGCAACGCGCCATCGGCCCGACGCTTCCTGTATAGCGTTGCCGTTTTGGGGCTGTTTCTGTACACGGGTGGCATTTCAAGCGACCCGGTCGACGGAGGGATTCAGCCCATCTTCGAGCGTCATGTATTGGCGACCGGCCTGCGCGACACTGGCTGGAACCCGTACCTTACGCGGATCCCCCCTAACGGTGGCAACGGCAATTCAAGCTTCGCCGCCTCGCTGACCGGAGACAGAATTTTCGCGGCAGCGAATTTCTCCGCCGTCAACGACCAACCACGAGATGGCATTGCAGCGTTCACGGTCAATCAATCGCCACTTGCCGCGCCGACTGCGGTGACGCTGGTGCCGGGCAACAGTCAGCTCTTGGTCGCATTCGCAGCCCCCGCGAGCGACGGTGGATCAACCATCTCCGGATACACCGCAACCTGCACGCCAACGGCAGGCACAGCGACGATTGCGACCGGCTTAGCCAGCCCGATCACAGTGTCCGGTCTCAGCAACGGCGTCAGCTACACCTGCACCGTACACGGCAGCAACGGCATCGGCACGGGCGTTGGCCCCGAATCCAGCGCCTCCAACGCGGCGTCGCCCACGCCGACAGCACTACCTGCGCTTATCGTCACCTCCAGCGGTTCTGGCGCGGGCATGGTGACCAGCACGCCCACCGGGATGAGCTGCCCCGACACATGCGTGACCACGCATGCAAACGGCACGCTGGTGACGCTCACCGCGGTCGCCAGCAGCGGCTCCAACTTTACCGGATGGCTCGGCGCGTGCGCGGGCACGGGGGCGTGCAATGTGTCGGTCAACGGCGTCACCCGCGTCGGCGCAACCTTCGCCCCGAATGCGCTGCTTCCGCTGCACATCGATCTGGACACCACCACCGTTTACAGCGCGCTGACCGATGGCATGTTGATCGCCCGCTATCTCGGCGGTGCCACGGGCAGCACGCTCACTGGCGGTGCGACGCTTGCCGATCCTGCTTTGCTGGCGCGGCGTTTGAACAACATACGGCCTATTTTTGATATTGACCGAAACGGTCAGGTGGACGCAGCGACGGACGGCGTTCTGCTGATGCGCTATTTGTTCGGACTTCGCGGCACGGCGCTAACGGCGGGGGTCATGGGTGTGGGCGCTACGCGAACCAACCCGTCCGACATTGAGGCCTACATTCAGTCGATCACGCCGTAGCAAATGGAATGAAGATGCCGGTCAAAACTCAATTGCGTCGGCAATCGCCTTAATGCCCGCCTTGGCGCATTCGTCATCCGCTTCGCCGCCCGGTGCGCCGGACACGCCGATTCCGCCAAGCACCGAACCGCCTGCTGCGATAACAAGCCCGCCGCCAGCGGCGAACACTTTCGGATGGCTGCGAATCGCGCTCATTGGTTTGCCTGCCTGCGTTTCGACGGCGAGCACGGCGGTGGGGATGCGAAAACTCACCGCCGTCCACGCCTTGTTCGGCGCGATGTCGATGGTGTGTGCGCCAGCGAATCGGTCGCGCAACAACACCTGCGTTAGGCCGCTGCGATCCACTACGGCGACGGTCACTTGATACCCGTCTTTACGGCATTTTTCGAGCGCGGCGTTGGCGGCGATTAACGCGGTTTCTGGTGTCAGGGACTTGGTCGAAAACGTTGCGTCCTGCGCGCATGCGGCGGCGGCCAACAACGCGGAAATCGTTGCAAAAGACCTAAAAAGCATGAAAAACTCCTTTTTTTGATCGACTTAAGCCTTTTCATAGCCTATGCCCATATCGAATGGGGCTTTCAGCGAAAAGCTGTCTAAGTAACGCGGAACAATCGAATCGTCGCGTCTTGAGCTCGTAGGATGGGTGGAGCGTAGCGATACCCATCATCACGAGGTGCCAGTGCAATGGGTATGGCTACGCTCCACCCATCCTACGGCGCTGTGACCTCGAAATCAGTCGATCCGCGCACGCTTCAACGTGAACTCGCCGAGGCGTCGGCATTCAAA
>JANNCZ010000189.1:0-3192 GCA_031387185.1 Burkholderiales bacterium | reverse complement strand
GCGCGCGTCGCCCGCCTGCACCGCGCGCGCGGCGCGGCGCAGCGCCACCACGCCACTGGCGCCGCCGAGGGGAATGTGATCGAGCCAGCGCGGCGACACGCCCAGTTGTTGCGTCAGGCCGATGGCGCTGTCGGGCGCGAGCGTGAAGCTGGAAATGGCGAGGCCGTCGAGATCGTCTTTGGCAACGCCTGACTCGCGCAGCAATTGACCGAGGGCGCGCGCCAGCCACCAGTGCGCCGAGCGCACCGAGTAGCGTGCGTAGGGGATCGTCACCGGTACGGCGATGACGACGCCGTCATAGTTTTGGCGCGGGCGGTGTGGTGGATTGACGACCGATGTGGCGGGAGGCGCAGCCTTGATTGTCTTTGAGTCTGTTCCTGAATCCGCCGGCTTCACCCGCCGCTTGTTCCCACGCAAATCAAAACACTGCGGATGCGCCAATGGATTGGCGCCAAAGTCGGACAGCTTGGCCTTTTGCACCTTGTTGGTCGCCGTCACCGGCAGCGCATCAATGAACAGTACCCAGCCCGGTGCCTTGAAATAAGCCAGGCGCTCCTGGCACCAGGCCTGGATCGACGCGGCGGTGGCGGCGTCGCGCGCGGCCCCCCCGGCGCCTCCTGCGCCGCCTTCGGCCAGCACCACGCAGGCCATGACTTCTTCATCGCGCGTGTCGTCGGGCGCGGCGATCACGGCGACAGCTTGTATCGCCGGGTGGCCAGCAAGCGCAGCTTCGACTTCGAGCGCGGCAATATTCTCCCCCGAGCGGCGGATGATGTTCTTGCGGCGGTCGACAAAAACCATATTGCCGTCGGCGCCGCGCCGCATTGCATCGCCGGTGTGAAACCAGCCGCCGCGCCAGGCATGTTCGGTTGCAGCCGCATCCTTGAGGTAACCGCTGAAAAAATGTTTGCGCGGGTTTGCCCCGGCCTGACGCACCAGCAGTTCGCCCGGTGCGCCCGCGGCGACATCGTTGCCTGCATCGTCCACCAGCCTGATCTCCAGACCCGGTGGCAGCGTGCCGAGGCAGCGCGCACCCACCTGGCGCGGCTCGCCCTTGGCCGAGATCAGTGCTCCCGCGCCGGTCTCGGTCATGGCCCAGCCCTCCACCAGCGGGAAGCCATAGCGCGTCTCGAACGCGGCATGGTCCTTGGGATTGACATTGGCGCCGTAGCCAAAGCGCACCGCATGTGCGCGCTCGTATTCCGACTTCGCCAAACCAAGCAGCATCGCCGGCATCACCCCGAGGTAGTGAATCACCGTGGCGCGTGTCTCGCACACGGTGCGCCACCACGTGGCGGGGTGAAAGCGGTCAAGCTGAATCACGCAGCCGCCGCACAGGATCATGGCCGTGGTGGAGAAAGCCAGGGCATTCATGTGGAACAGCGGCAACGGCGTAAGCAGGCGCTCGGTGTTTTGCTTCAGTGCACAGAGGCCGCCCTCGTCGACGTAACGCCGCCCCATCGCCAGCACGTAGTCGTTAGAGAGCAGGCAGCCCTTGGGCGTGCCGGTGGTGCCCGAGGTGTAAAGCAGTGCACATTCGCGCGCGCGCGCGCCAGCCGGGTCGCCGCCAGAGGCGGTTGGCGCAGTTGGGGTGGGCGCCGCCGGCGGGCTCGCGGCGCCGGCGAGCATCACCATGCGCCCTTCGAAACGCGCGGCGTGCGCAGGCAACGTGACCACCAGCGCCGCTTCGCTGTGATCAAGCACGTAGGCAAGTTCGTTGGCGCGGTAGTCGGGGTTGAGGGGCACGCAACTTGCGCCCACTGCATTGAGCGCGAGGTAATGCAGAATGAATTCGGGGCGGTTTTCGAGCAGCAAGGCAACGCGGTGGCCGGCACCCCAGCCGCCTGCACGGTAGGCCGCCGCCAGGCATTCGACTTGCGCGAGCGCGCCGCCGTAGTGCAACTCGGCACCGCCATAGGCCACAGCGCACCAGAACGCGTTATCGGGGCGGGCCTTGGCAGTCGCTTGGAACGCGTCAAATACAGTTTCGGACATGGCTGCAAAAAGTATAATCGACTCAAGCCCACCCTTCGACGACTGGAGACCCCCGATATGAAAATCAAACACGCATTGCTGGCCACCGGACTTGCTGCGGCTCTGCTGTCCTTTCCTGCGCGCGCGCTCGATACCATCAGCGCGGTGCATGCCTTCCCCGCCTCGTGGGTGTATTCGAAGAGCTTTTTGTCGTTCGTGGGCAAAGTGAACGCCGCTGGCAAAGGCGTAGTCGAGATCAAAGTGCGTGGCGGGCCGGAGGCGGTCGGCATGTTTGAGCAGCCCAATGCCGTACGTGATGGCGTGGTCGATATGGTCTACACGCCCTGCGCGTTTTACGCCGGCAGCGTGCCCGAGTGCGACGCCGTGAGCGCCAGCAGCATTGACGGCCCCACCGCACGCAAGAGCGGCGCAACTGCCGCACTCAACGACGCCCACGTACGGCGCATGAGCGTGGTGTACCTCGGCTGGATCGACAGCGGCATCCGCTTTCACATGTGGTTCAAGAACCAGCCCAAGATTGACGCCAACGGCAACCTCGACATTACCGGCGTGAAGCTGCGCGGCAACCCGATCTACAACGCCTTCTTCACCAACTACCTCAAGGCGCAGGTCATCAACCTGCCCTCGACCGAGGTCTACACCGCGTTGGAGCGCGGCACGGTGGACGCCACCGGCTGGACCGAGATTGGCCTGATGGATGCGAACTGGGACAAGTTCCTCAAGTACCGTCTCGACCCGGCCTTCTTCTCGACCGACCTCGGCGTGATTTTGAACGTGCGCAAGTGGAATTCGCTCACCGAAAAATCAAAAGAGATTTTGCAGAAGGTGATGGCCGAGCACGAAGTCTCGTCGATCAAAGACCTCACCGAGCTGCGCAAGAAGGAATTCGCCGAGCTGGAAAAGCGCGGCATGAAGCCGGTGTCGCTGGGCAAGGAGGCGGCGGCCAAGTTTTCCGAAGAAGCGCGTAACGCCAGCTTCGCGCGCATGCGCGAGCGTCTGGAGAAAATTGGCGCGCGTGATGAAGTGGCCAAGTTCCGCGCGCTGTACGTTCCTGCGGCGCCGGCTAAATAAGCAACCGGGCGCAGCAAGCGCGGTGCAGCGGTTTTGAAAATGCGCGCGGGCTTGTCGCCGCGCGCATTTTCATTTCAGCCCACCGCATCGCTGACACCCTGCCCCTGATTCGCCCCCCGCATATCA
>JANNCZ010000175.1:0-2620 GCA_031387185.1 Burkholderiales bacterium | reverse complement strand
CGGGCTTGATGTCGCGATGCACCACCTTGCTCTGATGCGCGTGCTCGAGCGCCTCCAGAATGGCGCTCATGATGCGCACGGTATCGGTCAGGGCAAATTTCTCGCCCTTGTCAAAATAGGACTTGAGCTCCTTACCGCTGATGTACTCCATCGCGATAAAGGCCACATCGGCTGTCTCGCCGTAGTCGTAAATTGAGACCACACCGGGATGATTGAGCCGGCCGGCGGCCTGCGCCTCCTGTTTGAAGCGGCCGAGCAGGCCTTCCGCTTCCGAGCTGTCGAGCGACTCCTTGAGAACAGTCTTGATCGCGACCCTGCGCCCGATGACCGGGTCACGGCAATCGTAGACGATGCCCATCGCTCCCTTGCCAAGGACGCCGACTACGTCGTACTTGCCGAATTTTGTGGGAGCAGCGGTTTCCAAGCGAGTATCCGCAGTGATTGAGCCGAAGAGATCATGACGAGGCGCACAGATTGTGGCACCCCGCCGATACGTCAGGCGACCAATATCCTAGTTTTCAATCGCTTGGATGTCAATCGCACATTGTGGCCGGCCGCAGTGGGATTTTCACGACCCCACTGTTTCATGGGTGCGCCCCACGCGTCGTCGAGGACTGCCGAACCTCTCTGGCAAATTATAACTTGTCGCGCACCAACCACACGGCCCATGCAGTCGGACTGAACTTAACCAACATCCAAAAAAGGTAAACAACAATGAAAGGTAAGCGCAGCTCCAAAAACAGAAACGCGGGGTTCACCCGCGTTTCTGTCGACAGCCCATTCGCAGGCTAAAAAGTCATCACCCCGTGCTGGTCGTGGCTGCAGGCTTGTTCGGAGTTGGCGGAGGAGTAATAATAATCGTTGTCACTGGAGGTGCCTCACCGCCAGCGTCGGATCCCGCACCGGCTGCCGCGCCGCCTGCGATTGCAGCGGCAATGGCGGCCTGATTTTCAGTCACTGCCGTCTGCAGCGCGGCAGCGGCCTGCGCCTGCAAGGCGGTGTTGGTCGGATCTGCCGCTGCCGCCACAGCCAATTGAATTGCAGTGGCAACGGCTTGTACCGCGATCGGATTGTTGGGGGGCGCGGGCAAGGCCGAGAGTGCCTGAACAAGCTGCGCCACGCCGGCCAATCCAGGCGTGGAAGCCATAAGGGTAGCCGATTGGGCCGGCGTTGGCGGCACCCCAGGCGCAGCCGATGAAAACTGCCCCAACGCGATCACCACGGTGGTGACCTGACCTTGTGCATTGGTCACGCTCAGAGTGACGACGCCTTTGGTGGTCGCGGCAGTGGTGGTCTGGCCATCTTGACTTACGTTAATCACGGCGCCGCTGCCGCGCACGCCGGCGGTGGCTGTCGGCGTGCGAATCGCAAACTTGGCCGGGTTGGTCTCGGCCATCACGCCTGACACAAATCGCAAGCCGCCGCGCAGAAGATTGAAAACGATGTTCCCATCCGCTACTTTGGCTTTGTTATAGACATACGTAGTGGCGACAAACACAGTGTTCGGCGACAGCATGGCCACCTGCCCATCCTCGAATTTGAGGGTGACTTGACCGTCTGCGCCAGTGGTGAAATTGGCGCCCTGCTCAAAGGTGTCGCCCACCTTCACCTGTGCTGGCTGTTTGCCGGCATCACGCAGGGTGACGGCACCCTTGACGTCGTGCACGTAGCCCACCGGCGCTGCCGCTGCCAACCCGCTCGTGACAACCGCCGCAAAAAACAAAACCGCCTTGAATATTTTCTTGAACATGGCAACCTCGACAATTCTGGATTAATTCTGGATTGATGGACTCTGACTCTACATCTTCCCACTTGGTGCTATCTCGGTCGAATGGTATCGCAGGTGGCGTACCAGCGTAAAGGAACTGGATGGAAATCCTTGATTAATTTTAGAACGTTGCGCATTTACAACGCGGATAAAAAAATGTTAACGGGCGGTTTTCGTGACTTTTATCACAAATCCCCGAGTATCCTGAGCCAGCGGCACCCGCGCCGCCGTGGCCTCGAACCGCGTTTGATCATCTTTTTGGGGTTCACTAATTTGTGCATACTTTGCTTTTTATAGTTGTTGCAACATATTGAAAATAATGATTTAATTAATTTTAATCATGAAAACTTTGCGACACAAAAGAGCTGCGGGCTCAACCAGCTTTTAGTGCTGCGCCGGAATCATTGGCAGTATTCACGAACATCGAGGGAACCCTGCGCAAAGGGGGTTAGCGAAGTGTTGCAATTGCGCTTGCGTCGAACGCACAACTGTGAGATTTTTCACACAACCGCAGAACAATGCGATAATTTGTAGTCCGGGTTGTTTATTTCCCCCTGCTTCCTCAAAGTCAGTTTCGCGTGGCGCTTCACTTTGACTCAACCGCGCCGACCCAACAAACAAACTTATTAACGGATCCATCATGCGCCAGTCTATTTCGCTCCGACCCTTGGTTGCCCTGCTCGCTGCGTCGCTTGGCTGGTCAGCGGCATTTGCCCAGGGCATCAAAGCAGATCCGTTGACGCTCTATCCGACCGCCTCGCTCAGCTACGGTTACAACGACAACGTGCTGCTGACCACGAATCGTACGTCGTCGCGCACCACCGTGCTCGCTGCCGGCCTGCGAGCCGAAGC
>JANNCZ010000167.1:0-3062 GCA_031387185.1 Burkholderiales bacterium | reverse complement strand
CCTGATTGACCGGGAGATTGTTCACCACCAGGTTGAAGCGTGGCTCGTAAGACACCGGCGCGGCCGGCGCCTCCACCGTCACCGGCGGCAACAAGGCCTGACGCACCGCCTCGGGCGTGGCCGCCGGTTGGCGCGGCTCGGCGGCACGGCGCACTTCGGAGGTGACGCGATCGAGTGTGTCGTCAGGGCGGATCGCCGGATTGCCGCAGCCCGCCAGGACAGCAGCGCAAAGGATGGACAGCGTAGTCGCGATCTTCACGTCAGGGATTCCTTGGCGCTTTGGGGCGCGCCCGCGCAGCCGCCTTTTCAGGGAGCGGCGCCTGCTTGACCGGGGTAAACAGCGTCATCGTCTGGCGCCCGCCGGTGCCAGCCAAAACCACCTCGTTTTCCGAAATTTTGAGCAAGCGCGCATCACCGAGTTTGTCTCCCACCTTGTAGCGTTGTCCATCAATGATAGCGCTTCGCACCGAGGCGCCAATCATCACCGATTGCAGGCGCGGCACCGCCAGCACGGCAGCGCCCGCAGAGGCCGGCAGAAACGCCATCATCTCAGGGGGTGGCCGGGTCGGGTCAGTCAGCGTGGCCTCACCCGCTGCGTGTGCAGCAGGGACGCCGCCCGGCAGCACCAGCAGCAGCGCCATCAGAACCAACATGGCCCACGGCACCAGCCGGCACGCCGCGCACCGAACGCCGCGCTCGCCGGACGCGCCACTCAAACGGATAACCATGCCGCCTCCAGACCAATCGTAAATATCGAGACGGTCAGAGTCAGATGCGGGTAGGCTTCCGCATCCAGCACAGCGCGCGCCCAGAACATCTGCGCAGGCGAGCGTTCGATGCGTTCAAGGTAGGCCGATAGTTCCGCGTAGCTGCCTTGCAGCACCAGTTCAACACCATGTTTGAAAATGCCGGCAGCCGGCGCTGCCGTGCCGCCCGCCAGCTGCGCTGACGCAGCTGCGCCGGTGGCTGCCCCCCCCGCACCGGCGACCGGCGTAATTGCTCCGCCCGCAGCAGGTACGGAACCTGCCGTCGTTGCCGGATTCGCCGCGCCCCCCGCCGCACCAGTGCGTTCGAGCAGCGGCGTGGCGGGCAAGGTGCGCAGCGCGACAATCCTGAGGCCGCCGCGGCGATCGAGCAGGTTGCCGAGCAACTTCGCCATTTGATCAGCCGGCACCAGCCCTTTTTGCGAGCGGCGCATGGCTTCATCCAGACTGCGCAACTGACGCGTGAGATCGGTCACGCGCTCGCGGCTGGCCTGATCCGGATCCACGTTCGTTTTGGCCAGCACGGCGACTTCGGTTTGAATCGCCGCCAGCGTGCGTGACTGCGTTTCTATTTGCGTTGCCAGGCGGCGGCTTTCGCGCAGCGCCGGCTCAATCGCCAGGGTGTGGGGCAAAAATGCAGCCAGCACCAGCGCCGCCGCCACCACCATGTTGCGCTCACGTGGCTTGAGTGCGCCGAACCAGGTGAGATAACGCAGCCAGAGACCCGTCATGGGCGCACTCCAGCCGGACCTGGCCGCGCGGCCGGTGTGCGCTCCGCCTCACGCGTCGCAATTTCAAATGCCAAAAAAGGCAACGGTGCGGCGTTCACAGCGCCCTCTGCGGCCGCAGGCTGGCCAATCACCAGCATCTTGAATCCCTTGCCTTCAAACACCTTTTCACTGCCCAGGCGCTCCAGCAGGCGCGGCAGCAGCGCCGCATCGAGCATGCGCCCGCGCAGCTCCATGTCGGCGCCACCCTCGGTAATCGAAAATCCGGTCAGCCACAGGCCGGAAACCGGCTGGCGCGCCAGTGCGCGCATGTGCCCGGAAAAGCCAGCAGTGCTGCCCAGAGCGCCGCCGTTGATCGCCGCCATGCTTTCGCTGCGTACACGCACCATGCCTTCGAGCCGCGTCACCTGCACCTCCAGGGCTGGGTCGCGCACCCGCGCCGCCTTTTGCGCAGCCAGAGCCGTACTCTTTTCCTGCTCCGTCTTGACCTGCCCCTCAATCGCCGCCACCCGCGCATTTTGTTGCGTCACTTGCCCGCGCAGGAAGGCCGCCGCCCCCAGCGTCAGCACCAGCACGCCGAGCACCGCGTAGGCGAGCAGCGCACCAGGCGCAAGCGCCGCATTGCGCTTCAGAAACGCCGGGTTATACAGATTGATCTGCTGCGTCATGCGCTTGGTCCGTCATCGCGCAGCGCTGCGCCGAGCATCTGGAAACAAAATCCCTGCCGTGCCGGATCAGCCAGTTCGGGAATGCCGCCACAATCGACCACTTCGGCAATGTTGGCGCGATCGAGCCGCAACGATATGTTCGCTGCCAGGTAGTCCGCCAGACCGTTGTCACGCGGCAATGGCGCCAGCAGGAAGCGAGACAGCGTCATAAAGCTGAATTGGCGGTCGACATGATCGAGCGAACGCTGCACTTCGAGCGTGATGCGCTCGTGCAGTTGCACCC
Organism: Burkholderiales bacterium; assembly: GCA_031387185.1. Lineage (GTDB taxonomy): Bacteria > Pseudomonadota > Gammaproteobacteria > Burkholderiales > JAEUOS01 > CANJDH01. Next base: position 619 of record JANNCZ010000167.1, on the reverse strand, counting down.
GCGCCGCCCCTTCCGCCGCCAGCAGGCGCGCGAGCGGAATCTCAATCCGCCGCGACAGATACAACTCACCGCGAAACGTCACCGTGAACAGGCCGCCGGATTCCTCAAACGAGAGCAGCGCCAACCCGCGCTCCGGCTCTTCGAACAAAGCCGCCACATTGCGCTGCGCCAGCTCGGGAATATCTATCGCCACCAGACCAATGCCGGCCTCCTGATAGCGCCGCACATAACGCTCTATCACCTCGTTGCGCGCGGTCACCGCATACAGCGAGTGCTGGCGTGCGCTGCTATCGACCGGAATGTCGAGTATGCCGACGGCGGCCGTTTCAAGCGGATAGTCGATCAGGTCTTTGACGCGCCAGCGCGCCGCCGCTTTCAATTCTTCAGCCGGCACATTGGGCGCATCGAGCGTGTTGATCTGGTATTCATCTGCTGCCAGCAAGGTGGTGCAGCGGTAGCGCCGCAGGCCTTTGTCGTTGCGTAATCGCGTCAGCGCCTGCAGGCCATCGCCGCCCTGCGCGCGCCAGGTTTCACACAGGTTCACGCGCAGGCGCCCCGCACGGCGCTCGATATGCGCCGCGTCGATCTCATTGCCGCGCTGGCGCAGGGCGAGCCAGCC
>JANNCZ010000157.1:0-11035 GCA_031387185.1 Burkholderiales bacterium | reverse complement strand
CAAGGCCGGTGAACTGACCTTGTCCGAGCGGCGCCGCCTCGAAGTGGCACGGGCGCTGGCGCTGGAGCCGCGCCTGGTTCTGCTCGATGAAGTCATGGCCGGCTTGAATCCGAGCGAAGTGGCGGAGCTGATCAACCTGGTGCGGCGCTTGAACCAGGCCGGCCTGACCCTGCTCATCATCGAGCACAACCTCAAGGTGGTGCGCGCGTTTTCGGAGCGCGTGATCGTGCTCAATTACGGCGCCAAGATCGCCGAGGGCGATGCCGAGACGATTCTGGCCGCGCCCGAAGTGATCGAGGCCTATCTGGGAAAGCGGCGCCGATGAGCGGTTTTCTGAATGTTGAAAACGTATCGGCCGGCTATGGCATGGCACCGGTATTGCGCGCTGTGTCCTTGCAGGTGGCGCAAGGCGAAGTGGTGGCGGTGCTCGGCGCCAACGGCGCGGGCAAGACCACCCTGCTGCGCACCATCCACGGTCTGATCGCGCCCACCAGCGGGCGCGTGGTGTTCGAAGACCAGGCCATTGGCGGAACGCCGGCCCATCACATCGTGAGCCAGGGTCTGGCGATGGTGCCAGAGGGCGGGCGCTTGTTCCCCTTCATGACGGTCAAGGAAAACCTGGAACTGGGTGCCTTCAATCCGTCTTCGCGGGCCGGCACCCGGCGCAATCTCGACGAAGTGCTGACCCTGTTTCCGATTCTGGCCGAGCGCGGCACGCAACTGGCCGGTTCGCTCTCGGGCGGCGAGCGCCAGATGTGCGCCATCGCGCGCGCCCTGATGAGCCACCCGCGCCTGCTGGCGCTCGATGAACCCTCGGCCGGCCTGTCGCCGATGATGGTGGAGAAGGTGTTCGAGTTCATCCGCTCGGTGGTGGCATCGCGCAATTTGACGATTCTGCTGGTCGAGCAACATGTCGAAGATGCGCTCGAACTGGCCGATCGTGCCTACGTGATGGAGCGCGGCCAGATCGTCAAGACCGGCACCGGCAGCGCCTTGATGGAAGACCCGGACATTCAGCGCGCCTACATGGGTTTGTAAACTGGAGCGGATCAACGCGAATCGCGCCAGCCGCCGGCCCGCGAGGCTTGGTGCAAGCGGCTCCTGGCCGCATGGCCGCCAGGATTGGCTGTGGGAGCGGGTCTCCAGCTGCCCGCCTAGCCAAAAGGGCCGTACTGAATGCGCAGCACTGCGAGTTCTTCGCGCCCGGCAGGCGTCATCAGGCTAACCAGGTCCCCTTCACGCGCCTTGAGCAGGGCGCGCGCCACCGGTGAAATCCAGCTGATCCTGCCGTTGGGAGCGTCGGCTTCATCGACGCCGACAATCTGCACCGTGTGCTCGCCGCCACTGGCGCGTGCATAGCTGACGGTGGCGCCAAAGAAAATCTGCTCGGCATTTTCCTGCCGCGCCGGATCGACCACTTCGGCAGCCTCAAGGCGTTTGGACAAAAAGCGGATGCGGCTGTCGATCTGGCGCAGGCGGCGCTTGCCGTAGATGTAGTCGCCGTTTTCCGAGCGGTCGCCGTTGGACGCGGCCCAGGTGATGGTCTCCACCAGTTTCGGCCGCTCGACGCGGAACAACTCATCGAATTCCATCCTCAAACGCGCGTAACCTTGTGGTGTGATGTAATTCTTGGTCCCTGCCGGGAGCGGGGGCGCGCTGATTTCTTCGTCGTCATCGCCGCCGCCTTCGTCGCCGTCAGGCTCTTTGGTGAATGCCTTGCTCATGATGTTCCGATGCCTGTGTCATGCTGCTGCGGCGGCACTTTTTGTCTCCGAAGCCCGTTCAATTTGATTCGCCCATTTTACCCACCGGCCCCGCCCATATGACCCGCTACGTCTTGTTCTGCCTGATGCGCGCGCTCACCGCGCTGCTTACCCTGCTCGGCGCAGCCATGCTGTCGCCGGTTGCGCTGGCGCAGCTGCCGGCAGGCTTCAGCGCCGGGCCGAAGATGGGCGGCATCGAGGAAGTCAACCTCGTCAATGGGTTGAAAGTGCTGTTGATGGAAGACCGCTCGCAGCCCTTGGTCACGACCAATGTCACCTATTTGGTCGGCTCGCGCCACGAGGGCTATGGCGAAGCGGGCATGGCGCACTTGCTCGAACACCTGGTGTTCAAGGGCACGCCAAAACACAAGGACATCAAGGCCGAGTTCACTGCGCGTGGCGCGCGCTGGAACGGCACTACTTACTTTGACCGCACCAATTATTTTTTGACTTTCTCCTCCAACCGCGCCAATCTTGAATGGGCGCTGGAGCTCGAAGCCGACCGCATGGTCAATTCCCACATTTCGCGCGCCGATCTCGACAGTGAAATGACCGTGGTGCGCAATGAATTCGAGAATGGTGAAAACAACGTCGGCGGCGTGCTGGCGCAAAAAATTGCGCGCATCGCCTTCCAGTGGCACAACTATGGCCGCCCCACCATCGGCAACCGCTCGGATATTGAAAACGTGCCGATCGAGCGCCTGCAAGCGTTCTACCGCACCTACTACCAGCCCGACAATGCGGTGCTGGTGATCGCGGGCGATTTCGACCGCGACAGCACACTTGCGCTGATCAACCAAACCTTCGGCGCGCTGCCCAAGCCTGCGCGCGTGCTGCAGCGCACTTACACCGACGATGCACCGCAGGATGGCGAGCGTGAAGTGCGCCTCGCGCGCACCGGCGAGAACCGCATCGTCATGGCCTTCTATCACGCGCCGGCCGGCACCCATCCCGATTTCGCTGCGGTCGATGTGCTGGCACTGGTGCTGGGTGATACGCCGACCGGGCGCCTGCACAAGGCATTGGTCGAAAGCAAAATCGCCACCGGTGTCTCGGGCACAGACATCATGCTGGCTGAACGCGGCGGCTTGCGCTTTGCGGCCTCGGCACCCAAGAGCGCGGCGGCTGGCCCCCTGCGTGATGGCCTCATCAAGGCAGTTGAAGGTCTCGCCAGCGATCCGATCCGTCCCGAGGAAGTCGAACGCGCCAAACAGCGCATCCTGACGCAAATGGACGTGTCGCTGACCAAGACGCATTCATTCGCGACGGGCCTGACCGAATGGATCGCGCTCGGTGATTGGCGCTGGTTTTTCCGCTATCGCGACTACATCAACGCTGTCACTGCCGATGCTGTCAATCAGGCGGCGCGCACCTATCTGATTCCGTCCAATCGCACCGTCGGCCAGTTTGACCCGGTCGAGCAAGTGCCGCAGCGCGCAACGCTGCCCGCACGCCCCGACCTCACGGCGGCGCTCAAGGATTTTGCTGGGCCACCAGGCATCGGCGGCGGCGAAGTGTTTGACCCTACGCCGGCCAATATCGAGGCGCGCACCACGCGCTTGACTTTGCCCAATGGCATGCAGGTCGCGTTTCTGCCGAAAAAATCGCGCGGTGGCATGGTCAGTGGCACGCTGTCATTTCAATACGGCACCGAGCAGTCCACCTTTGGCCGCGCGCAGGCCTGCGGCTATGCGGGTGCCATGCTGATGCGCGGCAGCAAGTCGAAAAGCCGCGAAGAGATTCGCAACGCCATCACCGCGCTGCGCACCAATCTGTCGGTGGGGGGCGGTGGTGCCAGCGTGGAAGTCCCGGCAGCGGGTCTCGAAGCCAGCCTGCGCCTGGTGGCGGAGATTTTGACCGAGCCACGCTTTGACAACGATGAATTCGAGCAGTTGAAACGGCAGTCGCTGGCGGGGATCGAGTCGGCACGCACGGAGCCTTCCACGCTCTCCAGTCTGGCGCTCTCGCGCCATCTGAACCCGCATCCGCGCGGCCACTGGAATTACGCCGCGACCATCGATGAGCAGTTGGAGGACGCGCGCCGCGTGACGCTGACCGAAGCGCGCCGCTGCTACGAAGACTTCTTCGGACTGGCGCAAGCGCAGATGGCGGTGGCGGGTGATTTTGAGCCGGACAAGCTGCGCGCCCTGTTGAGCGAACTGTTCGGCAAGGTCTCGCGCAGCGCGCCCTACGTGCGCATTCCGTCCAAAACCCGTGAGACCCCGCCGTTGGTGAGCGAGATCGTCACGCCGGACAAAGCCAATGCCACTTTACGCGCGGTGATCCCGCTCGATTTACGCGATGACGATGCCGACTATCCCGCTCTGGTGCTGGCCAATTATTTGTTCGGCGGCTCGATTGATGCGCGCCTTGCCAAACGCATCCGCGAGAAAGATGGGTTGTCCTATTCCGTCGGCAGCGGGCTGTCCGTGGCGTCGCTGGATCGCGAGAGCCGCTGGAGCGCGTCTGCCATCTTCGCGCCGCAAAATCGCGCGCGCGTGGAAGCGGCGTTTCGCGAAGAGCTGGAGCGCGCACGGCGCGACGGCTTTACCGCTGACGAAGTATCAAAAGCGCAGGACGCCATTCTGCAATCACGCCGCTTGAGCCGCGCTTCCGACATGGGTCTCGCTGGCAAGCTCGCGTCGGATTTGTACTATGGCCGCACCTATGACTGGGATGCCGCGCAGGAGGAGAAACTCAAGGCGGTCACGCCGGCCTCTGCGCACGCGGCCTTCGTCAAACATATTGACCCGGCACGGTTGAGCCTGGTCAAAGCGGGAGACTTCAAGTAGCGTTGGGGCGGGTCGTACAGGCGCTTTGCCTGGCCTGTGTCCCGGCTAAACCTCACCAACTCTCACTCACCCTTGCCCAATTCCATTCAGGCCGCAGGTCCTGATTCTTCGGCGTCAATCAAGGCCTGCAACGCGGCACAGGCCTCTTCATAACGGCCATCGAGTTCCGCGATCCAGCCCGGAATGCCGTTCGCATCATTGGCGCGGCCCGCGCGCTCAAGATGGCGTGCAGTATCCGCCACGCGCTTTACGCCCAGATTGGCGCTCGATCCCTTGAGGGTGTGGGCAGCCCGTGAGAGTTGCTCCAGATCGCCCGCCGCAAAGGCCCTGCGTATAGCTGCGATATGCCCGGGCGCCTGATCGCGGTACATGCCAGTGAATTCGGCCAACACACCGAGTGTGTCATCGAGGGCAATCAGCTCGCCCACCTGATCCATGTCCAGAACATCATCGGCCTGCCCTGCCACCGCTGGGGCTGATGCCGCTTCAGTGGAAGCGGGAGTGGGAGCGGCGGCTGCGGCAGTTTTGGATGCTGGTGTGCTGCTACCCGCTCCAACAGATGACGCAGGTGGCAAAGAAGACTCGGCGGAAGACCCATCAAGCTGCGGCATCGCCTGGTCCGCAGCCGGCGGATAGGTTTCATCGCGGCGCGTCTTGAACTGCGCCGCACGCGCCAGGGCGTCGGCCAGGGCGCGCAATTGGATCGGCTTGGACACGTAGTCGTCCATCCCGGCATTCAGACAGGCTTCGCGGTCACCCGCCATGGCATTGGCCGTCATCGCAATGATGTAGGGCTGACGCGCCAGATTGACGCCGGCACGGATGCGGCGCGTGGCTTCCAGCCCGTCGATGCCCGGCATCTGCACATCCATCAGCACGCAATCGTAGGAGCGCAGCAGCGCTGCCTCCACTGCCTGCAAGCCGTCTGCCACGCGCAACGCGCTGCGGCCCAAACGCTCGAGCATCTTGCCTGCCAGCTTCGCATTGACGTCGTTGTCTTCGGCGAGCAGCATAGACAGCGTGCCGGTCTGCGCCGCCAACGGTGCGTCGCGTTTGGTCTCTTTCTGTTCGTCCTGCCACTCAAACGGCCGGTCGGGTGACAATGCGTCTTGCAGGGCGTTAAAGAGTTGCGACTGCCGCGCCGGCTTCATCAGATAGGCACACACCCAGCTCTCCGGCACCAGCCGCCCATGCAGGGCTTCGGCACGCGGTGCCGACGACAGGATCACGACTGGCAGCGCCACGCGGTGTTGCTCACAATGCGCGTTGATGGCGGCTGCGAGATCGAGTCCGTCCATGTCGGGCATTGCCATGTCGGAGATCACCGCGGCGAACGGATTGCCGGCCGCATGCGCATCTTCGATCATTTGCAGTGCCAGCGGCGCGCTGCCGGCCGATGCAGTGGCGAGTCCCCAGCCGGCACACTGCGCGGCGAGGATGCGCAGATTGGGCGGATAGTCGTCCACCAGCAGCACCTGATGCGGCAGCAGGCCCTTGTCACGAATGCGCCGGTGCGGCGCCGCACGGTCGACGGCGCGCGTGCCAACGGTAAACGTAAATACGCATCCTTTGCCAAACTCGCTGTGCGCTTCAATCGTGCCACCCATCAATTCGACCAGGCGGCGGCAAATCGCCAACCCGAGCCCGGTGCCGCCATATTTGCGCGTGGTGGAGGCATCGACCTGGGTGAAGGCATTAAACAAACGGTCAAGCTTGTCCGCGGGGATGCCGATGCCGGTGTCAGACACCGAGAAGCGCAGCGTCATGCCGTCTGCCGTGCGCTGCGCCACTTTGCACTCGATGCGCACTTCACCCACTTCAGTGAACTTGAGCGAATTGCCCGCCAGATTGATCAACACCTGGCGCAGACGCGTGATATCGCCGGTGATGAACGGCGGCACGTCAGGCGCGATCTCGTACAGCAGCTCGAGGTTTTTGCGGCGCGCGCGGTCACCCACCAGTTCAAACACGTCCTCGATCATGCCGGCCAGTTCGAGCGGCACGTCTTCAAGCTCCATGTGGCCCGACTCGATTTTGGAAAAATCGAGAATGTCGTTGATGACCACCAGCAATTGATCACCCGAGAGGTGGATGGTTTCGACAAAATCGCGCTGCTCGGGGTTGAGCGGGGTGTCGAGCAGCAAGCCAGCCGAACCGAGCACGCCGTTGAGCGGCGTGCGGATTTCATGGCTCATGGTGGCGAGGAATGCCGACTTCGCCTGGGCGGCATCGAGCGCGCGCACGTTGGCCTCGGTCAGCGCGAGCTCGGCTTCCTTGCGCTCGGCGATGTCGACGATGGAGCCGGTAAAACGCAGCGGCGTGCCTTCCGCACCGAATGCCGCCAGCCCGCGCCCCATTACCCACAAATAACTGCCGTCGGCGCGGCGCAGGCGGTATTCGCAACTGAAATATGGTGCGTGCCGGGCAAAGTGCGCAACGCGCACCGCATCCACGCGCGGCTTGTCGTCGGGGTGCAGCATGCCGCCGCGCGCCACCATGGGGCCGAGGTCGGTACCGGCCGGATAGCCCAGCATTTCGCAATAGCGCGGCGAGAAATACGAGCGCTTGGTGATGAGATCACGATCCCACACACCGGCCTGCGCTGACTGGTTCACCAGTTCGAGCAGCTCGCGCTGCGACGCCAGTTCTTCAGCGAGGTGTTTGGCCTCGGAAAAGTCGGTGATGGTGCCGATGATGCCTTCCACCGTGCCATCCGCACGCCGCACTGCGGCCTTGCTGACAATCACATCGATGACACGGCCATCGACGGCGGTAATCTTGGTCTCCTGCCGGTCTACCCGGTCAGGATGGGTGATCAGGTCACGGTCCTGCTCGACGTAGCGCTCGCTCTGGTCTTGCAGATGCACGTCCTCGTTGCGTTTGCCGATCCAGTCTTCGCGTTTGCGCCCGGTAAGGCGCTCCCAGGCGCGATTGAAACTGACGTAGCGGCCCTCGACATCCTTGCGGAACATCGGATTGGGGTTGCGCTCCACCAGATCTTCGCTGAATTTTTTTTGATCAGACAGCTCACGCGTCATGCGCTCGGCGATTTCGTTGGCACGGCGGCGCGTGCGCATCAGCGACCAGGTCAAGCCAAACAGGAGCAGCGAGCCGAGCAGACCGCCGCCGAAAATCCACCACGGCCGCTGCGTCTCGAGCAACGCATCGAGGGCACGCGTTGATTCGAATACCAGCGTCCACACCTGGCCATCGAGCACGGCGGTAGTAGTCTTGGCAAAGCGCGCGGATGAATCCGCCTGCGCCGGCGCAAAAATCAAGCTGCCTGCGCCCGTGGTTCTCCCTTCGTATGCTCGCAGGCGAAAGTAACCTGCGTCGGCACGGGCGACCTGCGCGGCCAGTTCATCGAGCCGCAGTGCGGCGAACACGTAGCCTGTGACGCGCGCACCATCCATCACCGGCAACACCAGCAGCGCACCAGGGCCGCGTCCGGCACGCCCCGACATGCCCTCGACCTTGCGGCTCAACGCCGGCAAAAAATCGCCTGCCGCGCGCCGCATGGCTTCGGACGCTTCAGCACGGGCACCAAGTGCGGCCCCACGCGCCGAGAACGGCTCCCCGCTCAGAGTGGCAACGAGGCGGATATCTGCTTCACCGGGTGCGGTAGCACGGGCATAGCCGAGCTCGACCAAACTGGGCGGTACGTCCTTGCGCGTGAGACCGGCCGCAAAAGACTGCCACTGCGCCAATGATGGCTCGCCAATGCTAAACAGGCCGGCAGCACTGAACAAATACTGCTCGATGGTGCTGACGCCGTCTCCGAGTTCGCGGATCTTGCGATTGACCAGCTGATCAAAGTAGCGTGCCGACGCGTCCTGCCCCTCTTGATGCGACAACCACGCTGCCAGACTGGTGGCGGCGAGACACGCCACAAGGACGATCCAGTGCAGCGACTGACGGACGCGAAACGGCAGCACCATGATGTCAGACCCGTGTCAGACCCGTGTCAGATCCGTGTCAAAGCGGTGCCAGCGCTGTGGCAAAGCTGCGCAGCGCTCAAGCACTGCTCGCGAGGCCGGAGCCGACAATGTATTCAATCAGCAGGTTGGCATTCTCAAAACGGTCAGCGGGCTTCTTGGCCATCATTTTGTCAATCAGGCCCTGATACACCTCGAGTCCGGAGGGCAGGCGTGGAATCGGTGCGTTGACGTGCTGATACATGAGCGCCTGCGCGTTGTCGGCCTGGAACGGCCGGCGCCCGGTGAGCATTTCGTGAAACAGCACGCCGAGGCTATAGATGTCAGTGCGCTGATCCACGGACAGGCCAAGCGCCTGCTCTGGCGCGAGGTAGTAAGGCGTGCCGAACACTTCGCCATGCTTGGTGCGATTGAAATTCGAATCAAGCTGCTTGGCGATGCCAAAGTCAGCGAGACCCAGGCTGCCGTCGGCACGAATCATCACGTTGTCGGGCTTCATGTCGCGGTGGACGATGCCCTGCGCGTGGCAGGCGGTAAGCGCACCCGCTACCTGCAACAGGATCGCCACTGCGACTTCGGGCGCAATGCCCTTGGCGATCAACTCACGCAGATCGCCCCCGGGGAAATGCTCCATCGCAATATAGGCGTGACGTTCAGTGAACCCCTGGTGGTGAATGCGCGCCACGTTGGGGTGATCGATTTGCGAAACGAGCGCAAACTCCTGCAAAAAGCGATCCATCATTTCGCCGCCAACCACATCGCCCGGCGCGGCGATCGGCAGCATTTTGAGGACGTGCTGCTCGTGCGATGTGTTCTCTTCGGCAAGGAACACTTCCGACATGCCGCCCTCGCCCAGCTTGCGCAACAGCGTATAGCCTTCGACATTGATCGGCACCTGCGCCGCCACTTCGCCCGAAATCGAATACAGCCGCTGTTGCCCGGTCATCGATTGACGGCTATGGGCCGCAATCACGGCGGTATTGGCCGCAATTGCCGCGCCGACCAAATCGTAGAAGGAAGTGTCAGCGCCCGGACGTGCTGTGAGACCGGCGATCTCGACGATGTCTACCGCGCCGGTGCGCCCCTTGACCATCAGCTGGCCGCCACGGCCAGGAATAAAGCGGCGCCCGGCCGATGCCGCCGTCCCTTTGCTCGATACGATGCTCCAGCCCAGTTCTTTGGTCTTGCCCTCCAGTCGCGAGGCAATGTTGACAGTGTCGCCGATCACGGTGGTCTCGGCAGATACACCGGTGCCCATGCGGCATACCGAGACGTTGCCCGTGTGTACGCCAACGCCGATGGCAAATTCGGGCAACTGGTACTTGGGAAATTTTTCGCGAATCCAGGGTTGGAAGCGGTGCGCCGCCATCACCATCAGTACCGCTGCTTTGAGCGCGCGCTCAGCGTGATTGGGGCCGCCAGTGCGGCCATCGAACATGGCGACAAGGCCATCGCCCAGAAACTTGACGATCCAGCCGGCCTGGTCGAGGATCGGCTCGCAGGCCTGGCCGAAAAAGGCATTGAGAAACTCCACCGTCTGCTCGGCAGTCAGAATTTCGGACACCGTCGTGAAGTTGCGAATGTCAGCGAACAGGATCGTGCCGACGACATTTTCGCGGTCAGACACGGTGCCGTTATCGGGCGGAGAGGTCTCGCCATCGTCCTGCGAGAGGCGGTCCCGGAAATCGAGGCCGCGGCGGCTGCGGCCACGCGCAGGTACATTGGTGGAGAGCGTGCGATTGGCAGCGGTGTGGCCACTGAAAGCGCCACCCATGGAAATCGCCACGCCAGCGTCAGCGCCGCTCCCGCCCGCCTGCCCGCCAGTGGCGACCGCCGTCTGCATGCCCGACAAGCGCAGGCCCTCAACACGTTTGAGGCGGCCGGTAATCGCGTTGAGCAGATCAGCGCGCTTGACCGGCTTGGTCAGGAAGTCATCGGCCCCGAGGTTCATGCTCTTGCGGAAATTTTCACGATCATCGAGCGCGGTGAGAAAAATCACCGGAATCGACGCCGTCTGCTCATTGGCACGCACGGCAGCGAGCATGCCGAAGCCATCCATGTTCGGCATTTGCACGTCCGAGACGATCACATCGGGGCGGCTGCTGACCGCGTATTGCAGGCCCTGCAGACCGTCCACTGCCGTGATGACCTCGTAACTCGCCGATGCCAGATGCATGCGCACCAGCTCGCGAATGGTCGGATCGTCCTCGACTACCAGAATGCTTGCCACTGTATTAGACCGTCCCGCTTCGTGATCCGGAAAATAGGCGATTCCGCTGTCTGCATGGTGCCACCAGGGCGTTGCGCGCCAAAGCGCGGACACTGGCTCCCATTGCCAACCCATTGTAGCAATCGCTGCTGTTCAACATGCCAAATGCATCAACCCGCATCAACCCGCATCAACCCGCATCAACCTGAAACCGCACATTCTTGCTTGATCTGCCTTGCCGAAGTCAAAAGAGCTTCAAAAGTACAGGAAAGGAAATAGAAATAAGGCCGGAAAGAGGGTCAAAAAGCCGGCTTTTTCTTGGCGTTGTTGTAGCGC
>JANNCZ010000096.1:0-16646 GCA_031387185.1 Burkholderiales bacterium | reverse complement strand
GCGTCGCCCAGCTCGGCAGCCAGCCATTCGCGCTCATGCGGCCGCGGCTGATGCGGCGCGCGGCACACCTCGCACACCACGCGCAGCAGGCGCTGCGCCACCACCAGACGCAGCGACATCGCCACCATGTAGCGCGGTGCGCCCATATCGACCAGGCGCAGCGGCGTGGAACCGGCATCGTTGGTGTGCAGGGTGGACAACACCAGATGGCCGGTCATGGCGGCGCGCAGGCCGGTTTCCACCGTCGCCTGATCGCGCATTTCGCCGATCAGGATCACGTCGGGATCCTGGCGCAGGGTGGCGCGCAGCACACGATCAAAACTCAAATCAATCTTTTCATGCACCTGCACCTGGTTGATGCCGGCCAGACGGTATTCAATCGGGTCTTCGACGGTGATGATCTTGCGCGCCGGCGTATTGAGTTCATTGAGGGCGGCGTAGAGCGTGGTGGTCTTGCCGCTGCCGGTCGGCCCGGTCACCAGCAGCATGCCCTGTGGCGTCGCCAGCACGGCACGGATGCGTTCGAGCAATGCGGGCGGCAGGCCAATGCGGTCCAGGCTCAGGAGTTGAGCGTTGTTGATCAGCAGGCGCATCACCACCGATTCGCCGTATTGGGTCGGCATGGTCGAAATGCGCACGTCGATGCGGTTTTCACGCACCTTGATGTTGAAGCGGCCATCCTGCGGCAGGCGCTTTTCCGAAATATCGAGGCCTGACATCAGCTTGAGGCGCAGCGTCAGCGCCGAGGCAATCTTGATGTCGGCTTCGGTCTGCGCGTGCAGCACGCCATCAATGCGCAGACGAATCTGCAGGCCGCTTTGCTGCGGCTCGATATGCACGTCGGAGGCGCGCGCGCCCACCGCGTCTTCAAAGATCGTCTGCAGCAGCTTGACCACCGGCGCATCTTCGACACCTGGCGTGAGGCCCAGTTCGGCGCCAAAGTCGCTGCCGGCGCCGGTCGACAACTCCGCATGCAATTGCTGGGCGAGGCCATCAATCTCGCCGGTGCGGCGGTAGACCCGGTCAATGGTGGACAGCAAGGCCGACTCGGTCACCACCGCCAGCACGACGTCTTGCTTGACGAGTTTGACAATCTCGTCGTAGGCCGCGAGATCGGTGGGATCGGCCATGCCGACGCGTACGCCCAGCGTTGTTTCTTCCAAGGCCAGGGCGCGCAGGCGCCGCGCCTGCGTCTCCGACAACAGCGCAATCGTTGCGGGCGCCGCCTGAAACGTCTTCAGGTTGACGAACGGCGCCTTGAACTGCCCAGCCAGCGCCGTGGCAATCGCCGTTTCGGTGACCGCGCCGGAATCAATCAATACCCGGCCAAGACGGCGGCCGGTGCGCTTTTGCTCGTCGAGTGCGGCTTGCAATTGCGCCGCGCTGATGAGTTGCTCCTGCACCAACAAATCCCCCAGCCGTACCTTCTCGGGACGCGCCATGCAGCTTCTTCCTTGTGATTAATGCCACGCGCCAAGACACGATGCAGCGGGCGAGTCGATACCTAAGGCAACGAAATATCGATGGCCTGCTGGCCACCGGTCCACTCCAACAGCCCCTTCAAGCGTACCGGCCAGGCAATGCCCACGGGCTTGCCATCGGCGCCATCCTGCGGCCACAGCGCAATGGGCCGGGTGTCGCCCGCCAGTATCGGAAAATTGGACACCACAAATTCAATTTTCACGCCCTTGGCGTCCACGCCTTCGATCACACCATCCGCGCGCCCATGTGCGGTGCCGCTATTGGCAAGCGTCGCTACCGGCACCTTGCGGCCCTGCAAATTTATAGCACTCACGCCACGCAGTTCGATCTTCGGCGCGACATCCCCTACCGCCACATAGACGATCACGCCGATTCGGCCCTGCACCGGAAACTGGATGTTGGTGCCTTTGACTTCGGGTGCGGTTTCCACCGCTTTTTCGATCATCAGGGCGAAGCGGCATTCCTGCGGCTTGGCATCGGCTGGCACGTGGACTTCAAAGCGGTAGCGGCGCTTGCCATTGGCCGCCAGTGGCACCTTGCTGCGCTCCAGGCGCAGCCACGGGCGGCAACTGTCCGCGCCCAATTCATCACGAAACGCGACACCGCCCTGTGCATTGAAATCCCAATCGGCGGAACGCACCGAAAATTCATCGGGCGCAGAAGACTCATTGCCCAGCTCCAGTGACTGTTGCAACACTTCACCGGGTTTGGCTTTGAGCACAAAGCGCGCAGGCACCACCACACCTGAAAACGCCACAGCAGGTGGTGCCAAGAGCAGCGCGCACAGGCACAACAACATGCTCGCCAACACCCAAGGCAACCCCGAATACTCTCCGGTGCGCACATCACCTGGCCGCGCACCTGCACGCCTCAACTCCGCGCTCGATTGCCTGGATGCCGCCATCATCTCAATTCACCGTTTCTATTTCAAACACTGGCTGAAATTCCAGACCGCCGTCCAGATGACGGCCATCGATCTGAATTGTGAAGTCAAAAAAATCAACCATCCGCTTCTCGGTGACGGCGCCGTTGAAGACCAAAAATCGCTCCCCCGGCAACAGCATACCGGGACGCAGCTTGCCGCGCGTGGTCCATTGCACACGCAATGCACTGGGGGTGCGCAGGCCACGCACGGGATTTTCCAGCCGCAGATAGATGCTGGCCTGCTTGCCGATAAATTTTTCAGTATCCAGGCGGAATTCGGCGCCGCGCACTTCAGCGATCAGCGCATTCATCTGATCGTCGGACAGTTCGCGTCCGGCGCTGTCGTGCATCCAGCGCGGCGTCACCATCAGGCGCGCCGCAGGCGAACTGCTGTCATCGAGGCGCTGTGTGCGCGATGACTGCGCACCCACCTGCGCAACTGGCAAGAGCAGCGCGCACAGCAGGGCGAATGTGGCCGCACGCCACATCATGGCATCACCACCGTAAAGCGCGCACGCCCATCGTAGGTACCCGCCGAAAAAATCTGGCTATTGAGATAGCGAAAGCTCAGGCAAGCGCGATTACGGCGCGAGTTTTGCCAGGTCGCCAGAGTCTGTCCTGCAGCGCCGGCAAACGTGCCTGAGCCAATGGTGGTGGGCGCAAAACCGCTCGATGTCCAGGCGATATTGTTGAAGGGAATGCTGTTGCCGGCGCCGTCCGTCAAGGCCGTGGAGGTGTCCACACTCAAGGTCGCGGTGCGCGAGTTGGCCGGGGCCGCGCGCGCTTCCGCATCGATCAACACTTGATTGGCGCCGCAACCGGCGGAGGCTGCGACGGTACCGGTGACGGCCGTGCCGTTGCCGACGTTGGCGGCCGGCACTGCGAATGTCACGCGATCCACCACGCCGCCGGCACTGCCGACGCGCAAGCTGACGCGCGTCGGTGCATTGGCGACCACCACCAGCGACGCCTCGGCACCGCAAGCTGCGAAGGCAATCAATATCGCAAGGGATCGTGTCAATCTGCGCATCATCATTGAAGAGGTCACACGGTGGAAACACTAGTGGGACAACCGTCCCTGCAGCCGGTGTAAAAAATGCATCCTGGATCGAAAAAAAAGCCGGAGTGTCCTCCGGCTTCAAGTGTACTGCGCTTTATTTGCGTAAAGCTCAAGGCGTGGTGGCGGTGTAGGTAACGCGGCCGCCCTGTGCGCTGGTACCGTAGTTGCCGGCTGAAGGGATCGTGGTGTTGGCATACGCGTAGTTCCACACGCCGGTGCGATTGGTGACCTTGCCTGCATTGAGGGTCGGCAGCGAGGTGGTGCCGCCCGCGTTGGAGAGTACCGGCGCGGGCAATTGCGCCAGCGTGGCCGTGGTGGCAATTTCGCTGTAGTTGATGAACCCATCCGCCGCGACACCGGTACCCAGACCATTGCCGCCGCTGTTGTTGGTGGCGGTAATCGTGACCTGGCCGTTGTTGGCCTGCACCGAGACGTTCGCGCCCGTGCCGGCTGCATCACCGCCGGTACCAGCCACGGCCACCGAATTACCCACGCTGGCCGCTAAGGGGGTAAAGGTGATCTGGTCAATCGTGGCGCCGACTGAACCCACGCGAAAGCGCAGGAAGCCCGGGATCACGACACGGAAGTCAAGGTTGGCAGGCGCCGAGAATGGTGCCGTGGTATCGGTGACTTGTTCTGCTTGGGCAGGGGCTGCGCCGATTGCGAAGGCGGCAGCGATTGCCACTGCGAGGGAGGTGCTGGCCAGTTTGGTGTTGAGACGTTTCATTTGTATGACTCCTTGGTGAGATCTGGTGACGGGAACCCGTGTGCCCGCTGCATGAAACGCATGGTACGGGCGTACGATGACCCAAGGATGTGTTGCAAATCACGTATTTACAGCTTTTAACAAATTCCCCCTGTTTTAGAGTCAGGCGTCGAGTTTTCGCAGACAAACGGCGTGCATTTGGGCGCAGAATTGTAAAGATATGTCACACGATTTTGGGTTCGCGTGACATATGTCACTGTCATGGTGTGGCGCCCGCCACACCTCAATCGATGCGCGTCAGTCCAATCGCGGGACGCGCCACATCACGCACCGGCACCGTGATGCGCAGTCCCTGCGGATTTCGCAACTCCCACGGCAGCGGCAGGCGGTCGCGGATCAAATCAATCTGATGCTCACCTGCCGGTACGAGGCGAAACGAGAAGCGCCCCGTGGCATCGGTCACTGCAATGTGGCGTTGGTCGAGGATCACTGTGAGATTGGCCACCGGATTTTCATTCGGCTGGCGTGTGCCATCGCGGTTCTCGTCGAAAAACACCTGCCCCTCAATGCTGCCCGATCCATAAGAAGTGGTGCGATAGCCGCTGCTGTCGAACGGTGCGCCAGAGGCAAAGTCATAGCGCAGGGTGGCCAGCACGCGCACGTCGCTCGGGCGCGCGGCTGTGTCCGGCACCGCCGGCGTGATCGAGCCGGCACGCACCACCTGGACACCGAGCGCACCGGTCCAGCCTGGATCGAGCGACCAATTGAGATTGAGCGCTGCATTGCCTGCGCGGCTCTGGGTACCCGACTCGGCGTTGACGGCGCTGACCGACACCGAGCCATCCCAGAACACGCGGCCCTGCCCCGCGCTCGACACGCTGAGCGCCAGATCGCGCCGCTGCGTCGCGCCGGTCTGCACCGTTTTATCGAGCGAATACCCGGCATTGGTCGCCATGCGCAAGCGGTCAAACACCAGCCACTCCTGATCCCAACGCAATGCCTGTGACGTATTGCGCTCACCGCTGCTGAGTGCATCCGCCAGCCAATTGACACCAAGACGCGACTGGCCGAGCGCAGTGCGGATCGCGGCAAAGGCATTGAGCGTGACCTGATTCGAGTTGAGCGGATTGAGGGTCTCTGTTGGCGGCCGGTTGGCGCGCACCGTCACGCCGCCACCGGCCGTGAGGTCGCGCGAAAACCGTTCCGAAATGCTGGCGAAGGCCGACAGCGCGCGAGTACCCGACAGCGTGCTGTCACGCGCGAGATTGGTCTCGGTGTATTCGCTGCCCGCCGACACCGTGCGCACCAGGCCGCGCCAATCACCGCGCCAATACGCACCCTGCTGATCGTTGACGATCGCAAGATCAGTCCACAACAAGCCGCGCGCGCTGCGATAGAGACCCGCGCGCTGCACACCCGCCGCTCCCAGCCATTCACTGTCAAACCAGGCGCCGGTTTTGCCGCGGTCGTCGATCACCAAGATCGGCTTGACGCGCAATCTCGCGAGCGCAAATTCCTGCTCGGCGGTGAGTGCAACCGTGGTGTGGCTGGCCACGCTGGCGTGACCGCTAAGCGTCCACACCTGCGCGCCGGCGCGCAGCGCGGGGCCAAACTGTTTCGCGCCACCGATGCCCGAGAGCAGCGCATTGCCGGTCTGAAAACCATAGCCGGTGGTACCGGTGAACGCGCCCGGTTTGCCCGACACCACGCTCCACTCGGCATCGTCGTTGTAGATACGGGTCTTCAAACCCTCGACTTGCGACACTGGCAGGGACACCCGGTAACCGCCTGCCAGCAGCGCGGGGCCAAAGGCCGGCAGCACACCAAGCGTGTTGTCCATCAGCCAGTGGTCGTTGAGCGCAAAGCGCGATTGGGTCAGGGTGAAACGGCCAAGGGTCGATGCGGTGTTTGCTCCCGGTGCGCCGGGCAGTGGCGCCAGCGCGCCGAACTGGCCGATATTGCGTGCCGACATGGTCAGATCAAATGCGCCGTGCGCTTCGGTGTCGCGGCTATAGCGGTATTCAACGCCTTGCTCGCGGACATTGCCGCCCCCGGCCGGGCGGCTGTCGTCGATACGATAGGTGACTGAACCTGCTCGCCGGCCCTGTGGCTGCGGCGCACCCTTGGTGTCGTCAGGCAAGGGTTCATCACTGGTGCCGCCCCCGATCAGCTGATCGGTGTAGGGTGCAGGCGCTCCAGGTTTGCCTGCCGCTGAGGCCGTGGCGGATGCGGGTGACGCTTGCGCCAGCAGCCAGGCAGTGCTCGGATCACGCGGCGCACTGGCGCTCTCCACCAAGCCAGCCACCACGCTGCCCGCAGCGGCAAATTCGACGAGACGATCCAATTGTTCTCGCGCGGCGTCACTCGCTGCCGTCTCGCCCGCGACGGCAGGTGAATGACGCGCCAGATCGCCTGGCCCGTCAGAAACTGCCTGCAAGCGCGCGTTCGCAGACAGCGTGAGCCGGCTCTGCACCAGGCGCGTATTGCCGCGCCGTGCGAACTGCATGCAATCGCCCCGCCCGGCCCAGAACGCCATCTGTTCCGGGAAGGCACGGCACACACTGTCGACGTAAGCCGACGCCTCAGCGCTCACGCGCCCGGACACATCTACGCGGGCGCGCAGCGAGTCAGGCAGGGCAAACCACAGGGCTAGAAGGTACGCGGTCCAGAGAAGCCACTTCCACCGCGTCCATCGCGCCGGGTCCCCCGCGCGAGGCATCGATGTAGACAAAGTGCGTAACCTGCGGGAATCAAGACCACCCGACTATACCTAAATTGGGACCGCGCGGGGGAAGCGTTTCCCTGGACTGTTGCGCCAAGACCCGCTCCAGTACTGGATTTGCGGGGTTTGTGTGGAGCTGCTCAGCCGTTCACGCCAACGCGAAGCGGCCAGCGATAGCGGCCCGGCGCGCCGCCAGGGGAGAGTTGCAGGCGGTAGCGCAACTGGTAGGTAACGCGCTTGTCAGCGCGCCCATGATGGGTTGCACGCGCTGCGGTGCCATCACGCATGAGTTGCAACGCTTGGCCCAGACCCAGCACTTCGCCACCGGCGATCAGGGCATCGAGCACATCGACGCGCACGTCAAACCCCTGGCGTGCGTTGGACAGGATTTGCACTGTTGAGTGAGAGTCAACATAGCCGCGCGCGATATCGTCCGCAGTCACATCAAGATGAGCCGGCTGCGCCAGCACGTCGAGATGCAATATCTCGGGCATGCGGATCGCAAAATCCAAGCGCGCCGGGGCGGCTTGCCCAGAGGCGCCGGGCTGCACCTGCACGCTCTCCGCTTTTACCGCTCCGCACAGCGCTGCAAGCACCACAGCGGCGGCACACGAAGCGGACAATCGGCGAGGGGAGATCACGGTGCGGATGGCGAAGAAGCGTGGCGGAGGCTTTGAGGAGGCGGGGCGGATGCACTGCAGCCAAAGGGTCAGGTCATCACTGCTAACGGCAAAAAGTGTAGCAGCTTGAGGTCGCTTTGTTAAAGATTGTTAACTCGACTATTCACTTGATTGTTCACTTGATGCACATACCTCGATCCGCATCACTTGCCTGCCGCACGCGCCTTGCGCAGGTTCTCCGCATTACGGCATTGGCGCGGCAGATAGCTTTGCTCAATGTCCTCACTCACACACAACCAGGACAGTTTGTCACCGGTGAGCGTGGGCGTGTCGTTCACGCTGCGGCCTTCCAGTGGCGCGAATTTGAGACGCAGGCGAAAGCCTCCGCCGGTCACGGCTTCAGCGCTCACCTTGTCAGATTCCGGCAATTTGAGGGCGAGTTCTCCAACGGCCGGCAAACGCTTCTCCTTGGCAACAAAGGCTGCCAATGCGGCCTTGTGCGGGTCGAGCAATTGCAGGCTTTCGCGCACCGCCAGCCGCGTGGGAACCTTTTTCGATTCCTGAAATTCAGGCCAAAACAAATACCCTGCCAGTGCGAACGCCATCAAGCCCAGCACGCGCATCGGATTGGGACCCAGCAATACCGGCACGATCGCACACAGCCCCATCAAGGTCGATCCCAGCAACGGCTGCACGGGCGAGAGCAGGAACATCAGCGCAAAACCCGCGAGCGCAAGCTTGGTAATCTTGCGGGAAACATCTGCGTCAAGTTCGAGTGCCATCGCCAGAACCCTTGGTGGGAGACCCTTGGTGGGAGCCATTTTCAGGAGCATGCCATGGAAACCGTTGGTGGGAGCCGCTTCTGTGGCAAATGATCCCGGGCAAGCCACGCCTGGAATCTATCCCGCCGCACCCAGCAGCTGGTCGCGCAAAATCCGCTTCATCAACTTGCCATTCGGATTGCGCGGCAACGGCGCAGTGACAAAGCTCACGGTCTCCGGCACTTTGTAATCGGCCAACTGCGCGGCGCAGTGCGCGCGCACCATATCGACCGTAACCGCTGCGTCCGTGGTGTTGATGAAAGCATGCACCCGCTCGCCCAGCACCGGGCAGGGCTTGCCGATGATCGCGGCCTCCACCACACCGGGCAGCGCCATCAACACGTTCTCCACTTCGACGCTGTAAATCTTGAATCCACCGCGATTGAGCATGTCTTTTTTGCGGTCGAAAATGCGCACGTAGCCGTTGGCATCCATCGCCCCCAGATCACCCGAGTGCCAGTAGCCGCCGGTGAATTCACGCGCGGTCGCTTCCGGGTTGTCCCAGTAACCCTTGACCATCATCGGCCCGCTGATCCAGATTTCGCCAGTCACACCGCGCACCACTTCGCGGCCAGCGTCATCCATGATGCGCACATCGCCGCACGGCACGGTAACGCCGATGGTATCGGCGTGTTCACGCGTGTCACCGGCCGGCATAATCGTCACCGGCGAGGTGGACTCGGTCGCGCCGTAGGCGTTGGTCAGGATCAGCCCCGGCAGCTTTTTCGCCAGCGTGTCAATCGTCGCCACCGGCATCGGCGCGCCGCCATAGCCGCCGATGCGCCACGCCGACAGGTCATGCCGGTCGAACTCCGGCTGCAACAAAATCAGGTTGTACATGGCCGGCACCAACACGGTGTAGGTGACGCGCTCCGCCGCCGCCTCGCGAACGTACGTTGCTGCCTTGAACTCGCGCATCACGATCACCGCACCGCCAATGCGCAACATGGTCACCAGCACCGCGACCACGCCGGTCACGTGACTGGCCGGCACCGCCAACGCCGAGCGGTCTTCGCAGGTCAAGCGCATGCAGGCTTCAAAGTGCATGGCCGAATGCACCATATTGAAATGCGTGAGCATTGCGCCCTTTGGCTTGCCGGTTGTGCCTGAGGTGTAGAGGATGCAGGCGGTATCTTCCTCATTGACCACCGCCGCATCCACGCGCGCACCGTGCTGTTTGAGTGCTTCAAATTCGGCACCCACTGCAATGCGCACCACGACACCTGGCGCGTCACGCATGTCCGGCACGCGCTCAGCGAGTGCCGCTTCAAAGACGATGCCCTTGGCACCGCATTGTTCAAACAGATATTGCAATCCGGGCTTTTGCTCGCGCACGTTGACTGGCACCACCACCGCACCGAGACGCAACAGCGCGTAAAACGCGACGGCAAACTCGGGCAGGTTGCCCAGAAACAGCACGACGCGATCACCCTGCGCCACACCGCGCGCGGCCAGGCCCGCCGCCACCTGCCCTATCTCTGCATCCAGCGCATGCCAGGTCCAGCGGCGGCCTTCAAACACCAGTGCTTCACGCGCGCCATGTGCCGCCAGCGTCGCGGCAAACATGGCGTTGATGCTGCCTGGGCGCTCAGCGAAGCAGCGCACCACACGGTCGCCAAAATGCGACTCCATGCGCATCACCGGAACGGGATAGCCCTGCCAGTGGTTCATAAACACCCTTTCAACGGCTGCGGAATCACCGTGATTGACCGTGGTTCACCAGCCGGAAGACTTTGATCTGATGGCAACGGCGCTACGCAGCAATCGCCATTGCGCCATGCCACAACATCATGCCACCAGATTCGCCCCGCGCTCGATCACGACCTCACGATCAAGCAGCGAGCGCGAGTGATTGAGATCGGACTGCGAAATCAGCACCGCGAGGTCAGTGCCACGCAATCCGCCAATCACTTCAGACAAACGCTGCGACAGCGCCGGTGCGACACCTTCAAACGGCTCGTCGAGCAGCAGCAGGCGCGTGCCAACCGCCAGTGCGCGCGCCAGCGCGACCATTTTTTGCTGCCCGCCCGAGAGCAGCAAGGCGCGGCGCTCGCGCATTTCTTTCAGCTCGGGCAGCACTTGATAGATGAAGGCAAGACGCTCCGGCGCTTTCAGAGTCTTGGACACCCACACCGGCACCAGAATGTTTTCTTCGACCGTGAGATCGGGAACCAGGCCGCGGTCTTCCGGCATGTAGCCGATGCCGAGTGCGGCGCGGCCATGGCGCGGCACCTGAGCGAGATCGACGCCGTCAAAGGTGACGGCGCCGCGCGTGGCCGCGAGATGGCCCATCACGCTGCGCATCAGGCTGGTCTTGCCGGCCCCATTGCGCCCGACCAGCCCAACCATGTTGCCACGCGCCACTTCGAGCGACAGGCCGCGCAGCACTTCGACCGAGGCAATTGATACGTGGAGTGCATCTATCTTAAGCATGGCAATCCCGGCATGGCCGTCTCAACCGCTTCTGCGACACGCATACCCCGCAAATGAGCTGCCTGAAAATGGGAATGCACGTCATCTTCAATGCGCCGATCCGGTGACATGGCGCTTCACATCCACATCGGCCAGCACCGTGGCCGGCGAACCATCGGCGAGGATGCGCCCGCTGTAAAACGCCACCACGCGCGTGGCATAACGCTGCACAATGTCCATGTCATGCTCGACAAACAATACCGTCACCGCTTCACTGCCGAGCGCGGCGGTGACCGTATCCATCATCGGAAACTTTTCTTCTGCCGAGACACCGCTGGTGGGTTCGTCGAGCAGCAATATCTTGGGCCGGTGGGTGAGCGCCATCGCAATGTCGAGCAGCTTGCGCACCCCGCCCGGCAATTCGGCGACGCGGCGTGCTGCATGCCGGTTCAAGTCGAAACGCTCCAGCAGCGCATGCGCGCGCTGGTTCGCCGCGCGCGTGTGCGCCGGTTTGAAAAACGACAGCGCATCATCACCACAGGCCGCCGCCACGATCATGTTGTCGAGCACGCTCATCTCCGCACACAACTGCGGAATCTGGAACGAGCGCGCCACGCCCAGTTGCGTGATCTGGCGCGGCCCCAAGGCCGTGATATCACGGCCTTCCAACGAGATCGTGCCGTGATCGGGCTTGAGGTAGCCGGTGATCATGTTGACGAAAGTGGTCTTGCCCGCGCCGTTGCTGCCGATCAGGCTGATGTGTTCGCCGGCAGCGATGTCGATCGATACCTGATCGGCGGCCACCACTGCGCCAAAGCGCTTGTCGAGGCCGCGTGCCGACAGCAGCGCACCACCGGGTGCGATGCTGGTTGCATCCACGGGCGCGCCGGATGACGCTGGCATCGATGCACTCATGCGTCCACCTGTTTGCGCGCTTTCCAATCCAGCCACAGCGAACCAATGCCGCGCGGTAAAAAACGGATCACGATCAACAGAAAAATGCCCAGCGCCATTTGCCAGCTATTCGGAAAGTAGGCACTCGAAAATGAGCGCACCAATTCCAATATGAATGAGGACACGAACACCGCCAGCACGCTGTAGTGACCCGCGAGGATCGAGACAAACACGAATTCGCCCGAGGTGGTCCAGTAACTGAAATTGGGTTCAATATGGCCGAGCGCCATCACCGCCAGCGCACCCCCCACACCGCCCATGAACGCCGCCATCACAAAATTGGCCGCCATCACACGCGCGGCAGATGCGCCCAGGTATTCGACGCGCAACTCGTTTTCGCGAATCGCCAACGACACCAGGCCGCGCGTCGAGTCAAAATAAATCCGCGCCAGCACCGCCAATACGCCTGCTTCGACAATCGCAAATGCATACAGCGCATAGCCAGCCCACGCGTCGGCAATGCGCATGCCCATGAAGGTGGGACGGCTCATGTTCAATCCGTCTGACCCCCCCAGCGCGTCGGCCTTGACCAGTACGCCGTACAACACCATCGACAGCGCGAGGGTCAGCATGGAAAAGAAAATGCCGCGATAGCGCGCCAGCAGTGGCGCAAACGGCAAGGCCATCAGCGCTGCCATCACGCCACCGGCGAACGTAAGCAGCAATGCGTCGGTGAGACCCGCCTTGTTGGCGAGCAATGCAACCGCGTAACCGCCCCCGGCGAACACCAAACCCTGACCGAACGACACCACACCACCCCGCATCAGCAGCACGATGCCAAGCGACACGATGCCGTTGGCGGCCGACATGGTGGCAAGAAATTGCAGCCATTTGGGTAACACGGCCCCGACGGCCAGCAGCGCGGCGATGCCGAGTGCGCCTGCAACGACCGGGCCTACCGCGCGGCGAGTCACAGACATCCCTCGTGTGGGCGGGTCATATTTTTCGCGCCTGCACTTGCTGAAACAGCCCCTCGGGCCGGAACATCAGCACAATCGCCATCGCCACATAGACACTGAACAACTCCGCCGGCGGCCAGGTGTGCACCGCCAGCGCGCGCGCCATGCCGACGATCAGTGCGCCAATCGCCGCCCCTTGAATCGATCCCAGCCCGCCGATGATGACCACCGCAAACGAGATGATGACTACGCCCACGCTCAAGCCCGGCTGCACCGAGACCATTGGCGCCGTCAGCGCACCGCCGAGCGCTGCGAGAAAAATGCCGAACATGAAAGCGAGCGTGTAGACACGCGAAATATTGACGCCCATCGACGCAGCAATCTCGGCACTGTGAATCACCGCCAGCACCACCTTGCCGGTACGCGTGCGATTTAAGCCCCACCACACGCCCACGCCACACACGACGGCGACCGCGATCAACGCAAAGTCATATCCGACGTAGCTCTGCGACCCCACCGCAACATTGCCAAACAGGCTATAGGGTGCGCTGACGAAATACGGGTTGGCGCCCCAGATCAGCTTGGTCACATCTTCAAGAATCAAAAACAGCGCGTAGGTGACCAGCACCAGCAGCACTTCATCGCGCCCGTAGAACACGCGCAGCAGACTGCGCTCGACCAGCGGCGCGAGCAGGGCCGCGACCGCCACCGCCGCGAGCAGCAACGCGACGATCGACATCCACGGCGGCAGATTCCAGCCAGCGAACCAACTGACAAAACTCGCGGCAACATAAGCGCCCACGGCGTAAAAACTGCCGTGGGCAATGTTCAGAATCTTGAGTACGCCGAACACCAGCGTGAGCCCAAGCGCGACGATGAACAGCCACGAGGCGTAGGTGATGCCGTCAACGAAAATGGTGACCAGCGTGCTCATGCAAAGCGATCAAAGCATCAGCACTTGGCCCCAGGCATACCGGCCTTGATCCACTCTTCCGACTTCACGTTGGCCGGCGGATTGACGCAGTCAGCGCCGAAGCGCTGAATGTCAACCAGGGTCACCATCTTCTTGGCGGCGTCGTACTTGGTACGGCCAATCGCGGTGTCTTGCACGGCTTGGTGTCCATTGCTGAGCGCCATGCGGATTTTGCCGGCCGGGGACTCCCATTCCGAGCCGCGCAGCGCGTCGGCGAGTTGTTCGGATGAGGGCTTCTTGCCGCCATTCGCGGCCATCGCTTTTTCCACCGCGAGTTTCAGGCCGAGCAGCGCCTGCACCATGCGGTACGGGGCTTGCACCGGGTAAACCTTGTTGGCGTCTTCGTACAGCTTCCACCACCAGTCGTTGAGCGCGCTCTTGGGCGACATCAGGCCATAGGCGCCACGCGCGCCGAGGATGACGCCATCGGGCATCTTGTCGCCCAGACCCGGCAGCACGTGGTCAGCAGCGGAGAACACCATCTGGGTTTTCTTGAACAGCTCACGCGGCCCGCCTTGCAACACCAGCGCCTGCAAGTCACCGCCCCACAGACTCGAATGGGTCACATCAGCGGGCTTGGAGAGCAGCGCCGAAATCTCGGTGCCGTACTGACCCGCGCCAAACTTGGGCAGCAGATCGACGCCTTGCGCGACGCCAGGGTAGAGATTGCCCATCGCGGCCTGAAAGTCCTTGCGCGAATCGTGGCCCCAGGCGTAGTCCTGGTTGATATAGCTGACCGTCGCCGCCTTGACATTGCGCGCTTTGAGATAACGCGCGAGCGCCACGTTGTCCATCGCCGCGTGCGCGGCAGTGCGGAACACGTAGCTGTATTTGCCATCTTCAAAAATGCGCGGCGTACCGCAGTCGTAGAGGATCAAGAACTTCTTCATCTCTTCGGCCACCGGCGCCACCGCGAGGCAATCGCCCGAGCCGACATAGCCGACCACCGCGTCCACCTTGTCGCGGTCATAGAGATTGCGCATCTCCTGCACCTGCTTGGTCGCGCCGCCGTTTTCGTCCACATACACCGGCTCGATCTTCACGCCGCCAAAACCGGTTTTGTTATACGGTGCCGGTGCTGTGCCTTTGTTGAAGGCATCAATCACGACTTTCGCACCATTCACCGCCGGCACGCCAAAGCTCTCGGCAGCCGGGCCGGAGAGGAAGCTCACGATGCCAAGCTTGAAGGTTTCCTGCGCCATCGCGCTGCTGGCTGCAAACAGGCTGCCGATGGCAAGAGCCGTCGCCGCGCGCCGCAAAGTGCGGGGGAATGCTTTCATGTTGTGGTCTCCTGGAATGTCGAATTGTTTGAATTGGGCAGCACCTTGTTGTCTACACCGGCGGGCTGCACCGAACGGCGATTATAGACACGGCGTTCTGGCGATTGCGGACTGCGCCAAACGGGCGTTTGGTAATAAGCGCTTCGGCGCGGGCGCAATCATCGGAACGCGAAGCCGCGTGCGGCGTCATGCAAACGCCGGTTCATCCAGCACTTCGTCAATCACTTCGATCCAATGCTTGACCGGCGTTTGCGTGCCGCTTTGCAAATGGGTGAGGCAACCGATGTTGGACGAGCAGATCATTGCGGGCTTGCCTGCTTCAAGACTGGCGAGCTTGCGCTCTCTCAATTGGCCGGCGATCCCGGGGTTGAGTACCGAATAGGCGCCGGCCGAGCCGCAGCAGAGATGCGCGTCGGCGACCGGCGTCAACTCGAAACCCGCATCGCGCAGGATTTGCTCAGCGTGACCACGCAGTTGCTGACCGTGCTGCAGCGTGCACGGCGGGTGATAAGCGATCTTCAGCGGCGCGCTGGCGTCACTATTTGAATCAACCTCTGCGCCAGACGCCTTGGTGGGAGCCATTCTTCGAGACTTGGCCGCTGCGAGCCGCTCTGGCAGCGCTTCTTCGGCCAGTGCCAGTTCGGATAAATCGCGCGTCATCTCCGACACACGCAGCGCTTTGGCCGCGTAGGCCGCGTCGTGCGCGAGCAGGTGGCCGTATTCCTTGACCATCACGCCGCAGCCGGAAGCCGTCATGGCAATCGCTTCGACTTCGTTGGCTTCAATCATCGGCCACCATGCGTCGATGTTGCGGCGCATGTTGGTAAGGCCGGCTTCCTGATAGTCGAGGTGGTAGTTGAGCGCGCCGCAGCAGCCGGCCTTGGGTGCGGCCACCAGCGATACACCGAGTGTGTCGAGCACGCGCGCGGCGGCGTTGTTGATGTTGGGCATCATCGCGTTTTGCACGCAGCCTTCGAGCAGCAGCATCTTGCGCGCGTGCTGTGTGGCCGGGCGCCCCTTCGCAAGAACCGCGGCATCGGCTTTGGCCGGCACCTTGGCCCGCAGCGCGCCTGGCACTGCCCAGCGCAGTGCTTGGCCGAGCGCCATGGCCGGTGCGAACAGCGGGCTGTTGAGGCCCTTGGCAAGCGCGGCACGCTTGAGCTTTTGGGCGAGTGGCCGCTCGACCTGTTCATCGACAATCTTGCGGCCAATGTCCACCAGACGGCCATATTGCACACCCGACGGACAGGTGGTTTCGCAATTGCGGCACGTGAGGCAACGATCCAAATGCAACTGCGTTTTCGCCGTCGCGGCGCGGCCTTCGAGCACTTGCTTGATGAGATAGATGCGGCCACGCGGGCCGTCGAGTTCATCGCCCAGCAATTGATAGGTCGGGCAAGTGGCGGTGCAAAAACCGCAGTGCACGCACTTGCGCAGGATCGCTTCGGCTTCCTCGCCTTCGCGCGTGCCCTTGTACTTTTCGGCGAGATCAGTTTGCATGGCAGATCAATAGCCGGGATACAGGCGGCCGCGATTGAAAATACCGTGCGGGTCGAACGTGACTTGAGGTTTTTGTGAATGCGCGCTAGCGCCGCATCGAGTGGCGAAAACACACCCGCCTCGCGTTTGCGCGTTTCATCGGCACGAAACAAGGTCGCATGCCCTCCCACTTGCCGCGCAAGTATGCGGACGGCTTCAAACGGCGCACCGGTCTTGAGCCAACGCAGCGCCCCGCCCCACTCGATCAGTTGACGGCCCGGCAGATCCAGCGGCACAGTGGTCGACGGCACCGA
>JANNCZ010000071.1:0-26288 GCA_031387185.1 Burkholderiales bacterium | reverse complement strand
GTCGCGCGGTCTATCGTTCGAAAGTTTGTCATGGCAGATTTCGGTGCTTCATTCAACGGGACTCTCTTGTGACTCAGCCTTCCAACCTTCGTTCCACTTTCATTCATAACTTCGGGCTGTTAAGTCCGACAGGCTGCTAGGGCAGCGCCGTCCAGCTGCTAGTAACGTCACAGGTGCAACTTAAACCCGGCGAAAGGTTGTCCTGACACCCGGATCCGCTTTAATATTTGGTTTCATCAGGAAAAATTGTGATCGAAGACGGCGCATGGCTTGGTATCGGCTTATCGGTGTTGCCCAACGTGAGATCCTGCCGGAATGCGGTGATTGGAGCGCATTCTGTCGTGCGCCATGACGTTCCGGACTTCCATATGGTCACCGGCGTACCCGCACGAATCATCCGCTGGAATGACGGGGGTGAATGAAGTGTCATACGACGATGGTGAATAATGTGACTCCGGCTCCCAATGCCAAAGTGTTGGATTTGGGATGCGGCAACAAAAAGCGTGTTGGCGCATACGGCCTCGATATTAATCCTCGCTCAATGGCGGATATAGTGCATGACCTCAACCAGGCGCCATATCCTCTGGAGGAGTCGTCGTTTGATGAAATCTATCTCGATAATGTTTTAGAGCACCTGGATGATGTAGTGGCAACGGTCGAAGAACTGTTCAGGTTGGCGCGTCCAAATGGATTAGTGAAAGTTATCGTGCCATATTTTCGCGCGAGATGGGCATTCATTGATCCCACCCATCGTCATTATTTCACGGTGGATTCGTTTTCGTATTTTGATCCAGATCATCCCCACTGTAGTGAGTACGATTACTCTCTGGCTCGCTTCAAAATAGAGAAGATCGTGTTCAACGAGTCTATCCGGCGTGGGTGGCCGACTGCGCTGGTGAAGGCGATTGCGAACCACTGGCCATGGCGATACGAGAAATATTTGAGTCATCTCTACCCGCTTGATGACTTGACCTTCTACTTGCGCGCCTTGAAGTAGAGTAGGTGAATGGCAATGCCGCGAATTCATGGAGCTATTGTGCCGGGTAGGTGCAATCCGTCATTCGCCCCGGTCTGGGTCAATCCTTCATTTATCGCGGAGCGAGGCCTGGCGGCTGGCATTAGCAGGCTGCTGTTGCTGGCGCGATTGGAACGCGGCCAGCGCTGGGTCGATATCGGCTGCGGCACGCGGCCCTATGAACCTCTATTTCCTGCTGGCACGTACACTGGACTCGATGTCCTGTCTAGCGGCCGCCCGGACACTCTCAAGCGGCCTGACGTGCTCTACGGCGGAGGCGCGTTGCCGTTTGCGTCAAGTATCCTCGACGGCATTTTATGCACCCAGGTTCTCGAACATGTACCACACCCGGATGAACTGCTCGCTGAATGCTGGCGTGCTCTGAAACCGGGAGGCAAGCTAATCTTGTCGGCGCCATTTGTTTGGCAGGAGCATGAGCAGCCTTACGATTTTTTCCGCTTCACTAGCTACGGCATGGATGCATTGTTGCGGCAGCAAGGGTTCGCATGCATTGATGCAGTCAAGAGCAGCGGTTCGCTGGAAACGCTTGCGCAGCTTGCCTCGACCTACCTCGCAACATCCATCAAACTACCGATTCCCGGAGTTGGGCGCTTGCTGACGCTCTTCGCATGCTGTCCGCTGCAACTTTCAGGGTTGATTTTGCAGGGACTACTGCCGGATCGGCGGGAGTTGTTTCTTGACATGCTAGTACTGGCGTGCAAGCCATCATGAATGCTGCACTCACCTCTGCGCACCGCACGCGCCTGCACGGCTGCCGGGTACTGGTCACCGGGGGGGCTGGCTACATTGGTAGCCGCTTGTGCGCCGCCTTGACCGCAGCCGGTGCGGCAGTCACCGCGACCTCGCGAGCGGCGACTGAAGGTGAACGTGAGGCAGTACATTGGGTGCGCGGCGATCTCACGTCCCAAGCATTCACCGAACGCCTGCTGCACGATGCGGACCCGGAATATGTGTTTCATCTTGCAGCCTACAAGAAGCGCGCAACAGCCCCTTCCGATTTTCGGGATGCCATGGCAGTCAATTATTCCGGCCTCCTGAATCTAGTCTCCGCCGTTCGCGCAGGCGCGCACTTGCGCCGGTTTATCGCCATGGGGACATGCGAAGAGTACGGCTCCCTGCCCGCGCCATTTCGCGAATCGGCGCGCGAAATGCCCGGCAATGCGTACGGTGTGTCCAAGGTCGCCGCTACCCATCTGTTGCAAACCCTGCACCGCACAGCCCAATTTCCGGCTGTCGTTTTGCGGCCCTCGCTGGCTTATGGTCCCGGTCAGGCCGACGACATGATGTTGCCTGCCCTGATCCGCAATCTGATCCAGGGATGCCCATTTGCCATGACCGCAGGCGCGCAGACGCGCGATTTTGTCTACATTGATGACGTGATTGAGGCGCTGCTGCTGGCCGCCACATCCGGGGATGTCAGCGGACAGGTTATCAACATCAGTAGTGGCGAGCCGGTGAGCGTGCGCAGTCTTGCCTTGCGCGCAGCGGAACTGGTGGGTACCAATGCCGTCCCCTTACTTGGCTTTGGACAAGTGGCCTATCGCCCAGGCGAGGCGATGAACTATTGGGCCGCGCCTGATCTGGCGCATGATTTGCTCGGCTGGAAAGCCACGACGCAACTCGAAACGGGGCTGGAACAAACGGTCGCGTTTTACCGGCAACAGGCGCGCACTGCCGCCGCTGCCAGCACCGCCGCAGGCTGGTTGAATGGCCGGACCGTACCTTGAATAGCCGGCTGCACTTTCACAGCGATGCCGCATTTTTCGCCGGCAGCGAGAACATGCTGGTGAATTTCTTTTCGTCAGACACGCTGCGTTTGAGCCATACACCCAGTCTTACCTATCGCTGGTCTGTGGAGTATGAACAAGGCTTGCAGCGCCGCATGGCCTCCTGCGCGCTTGCCGAGGGGCAAGTAAACGCGCTGCATTTGGCCGACCCGGCCTGGCTGCATCAGCAGACGGTGGGTTGGCCTGTGGTACTGCGCGGGATGGTGCGCGCCCTGTCGGGACTGTTGTTGTTCAAATACTGGATGGTGCTGTGGAACACCATCGCGCTGTGGCGGCACTTTCGCACGATCCGCCCCGCCATCGTGCACGTCAACAATGGCGGCTATCCGGGTGCCCTGTCATGTCTCGCTGCCGCCATTGCCGGACGTCTGTGCGGCGCGCGTGCCATCGTCATGGTGGTCAACAACTTCGCCATTCCGTATCAGGGCTTGCGGCGCTGGCTGGACTATCCTCTTGACCGGCTGGTAACCGCTTGCGTGACACGT
Organism: Burkholderiales bacterium; assembly: GCA_031387185.1. GTDB lineage: Bacteria > Pseudomonadota > Gammaproteobacteria > Burkholderiales > JAEUOS01 > CANJDH01. Next base: position 22,980 of record JANNCZ010000071.1, on the reverse strand, counting down.
TATGTGACTGGCTCGCACGCTGCCGCAGAACGCTTGCGCGAGGTGCTTAAATTGCCGCACGGCAAGGTGGCGTCGCTACATAACGGCATTGCGCGGCGCGTGGCTAGCGAATCGCGCGAAGCAGCAAGACTGCGGCTAGGCGTCGGCGCGGGCCAAACCTGTTTTGGCGTGGTCGCACTGCTTGAATCGCGCAAAGGACATCGAATACTCGTTGATGCGATTGCCCGCTTGTCCGCGGCGCACCCGGCCCAGACAAACCAGCAGGCAGACTTCGACCAACTGCTGGTGCTCTTTGAGGGCGATGGGCCGGAGCGGGAGGCGATTGCCGAACAAGTCCGCGCTGCCCGGCTCGACGGACGGGTGCAATTGGTGGGGGTGGAGGATAATGTCGTCAGTTTCATGCAGGCGATCGACGTGCTGGTGCTGCCATCGACCGGCTACGAAGATTTCCCCAACGTGATTCTGGAAGCCATGTCGCTCGGCAAGCCCGTGATTGCGAGCCGTCTGGCCGGCATTCCGGAGCAGGTTGAGGATGGTGCCAGCGGGCTGCTCTGTGCACCGGGCGATGCCGCTGCTCTCGCGACCGCACTGTTGCGGCTGCTGCGCGAGCCGGACACGCGGCAGGCCTTCGGCGTATGCGGCAGAGAGCGTTTCGATGCCCGCTTTTCGGCGCAGGCAGCGGTGGCGCGTTACCTTGACTTGTACAACGAACTACTGAAGGAGGATCGGGCTTGAAGGTGGTTATTCTGTGCGGCGGCTACGGCACCCGCATCCGCGACGTGGCGGACAACATACCCAAACCGATGATTCCGGTGGGCCGCTATCCCATTCTGTGGCACATCATGAAGTACTACGCGTCTTTCGGCCACAAGGACTTCGTGTTGTGCCTGGGTTACAAGAGCCACGTCATCAAGGACTTTTTCCTCAATTACGAGGCGCATACCAAGGACTTCACCATCGCCCTTGGCCGCCGCGATACGCTCCAGTTTCACACCGACCACGCCGAGTCCGACTGGACTGTCACCCTGGCCGAAACCGGGCTCGATAGCATGACTGGCGCGCGCATTGCGCGTATTCGCGACTATGTTGGCGATGAAGATTTCATGCTCACCTACGGTGATGGACTGGGCAACGTTGATCTGCGCGCACTTTCTGCCTTCCATCGCGCGCATGGCAGAGCCTTAACCGTGACCGGTGTGCGTCCGCCCGGGCGCTTCGGCGAGTTGGTGGGGGTGAATGGGCGGGTAACCGAATTCAACGAAAAACCGCAGGCGACGGGTGGCCGTATTTCCGGCGGTTTCTTCGTGGCCAGCAAGGGCGTGTTCGACTATCTTGAGACGCGTGAGAGCCTGGTGTTTGAACAGGAGCCGATGCGCAAGCTGGTTAACGACGGGCAATTGATGGTGCATGAGCACGACGGATTCTGGCAGCCGATGGACACCCATCGAGAATATCAATTGCTCAATGCGCTGTACAGCGAAGGCCGCGCACCGTGGGTGCGCTGGTGAGTCTCGGCCTGACGACACCCTGGCTTGCCGCTTACAAAAACAAGCGGGTGCTGGTGACCGGCCATACCGGTTTCAAAGGCGCGTGGCTCGCGTTTTTGCTCATCGAAGCGGGTGCCGAAGTGATGGGTTATGCACTGCCACCGGAGTATGTCGGCAGTCATTTCGAGCGCCTCGGTCTAAGCAAGACCATCCATCATGTCGAAGGCGATGTGCGCGACGCTGCCGCATTAACGGATGCGATGCGCAACTTCCAGCCCGAGTTTGTGTTCCATCTGGCCGCACAGGCACTGGTGCGGCGCTCCTATGCAGATCCCAAATCCACGTTTGACATCAATGTGGGCGGATCGGTGAACCTGCTCGAAGCCGTGCGCGCCTGCCCTTCGGTAAGGTCACTGGTCTACATCACGTCAGACAAGGCCTACGAAAACGTCGAATGGATCTGGGGCTACCGCGAGAACGACCGACTGGGCGGACATGATCCCTACAGCGCGTCAAAAGCTGCGGCAGAAATTGTTTTCTCGTCCTACGCGCGCGCATTCTTTGCCGGGCGGCCTGCACTGGGTGCAGCGAGCACACGTGCCGGCAACGTGATTGGCGGCGGCGACTGGGCAGAAGACCGTATCGTGCCCGATTGCGTGCGCTCGATCGACTGCGGCGCTGCGATTGTGCTGCGCAACCCTGGCGCCACGCGCCCCTGGCAGCATGTGCTCGAGCCGCTCTCCGGCTACCTGCTGCTTGGCGTGCGGTTGCATGATGACCCGGCGCGCTTCTCGGGCGCATGGAACTTCGGCCCCGCAGCAGGCGAGACGCGCACGGTGCGTGACGTGGCCGAGCGCATCGTTGCGCACCTGGGCCGCGGCACCATCGAAATTGGCGGCGGCAACGGCGCGCAACATGAGGCCAATCTGCTCCAGCTTAACTGCGATAAGGCCCACCAGTTGCTGCGCTGGAAGCCGCGCTGGGGATTCGACGACACCCTGCGTGCCACCGCCCTCTGGTACAAGGACGTGCTGGCCGGCACCAATGCGCGCGAAGTCACGCGCCGCCAGTTGCAGGAATATTTTGCGGTGGCGGCATGAGCGCAGGGAGCCGTGGACAGGAGTGCGGTGCGCCGCTCGGTGCGCTCAAGCTCACACTCGACACACCTCTGGAACCCGCTTATGCCAACGGTCTTCGGAGATGGCGCCTGAAGAGTGGCTTGCACCAACGATTTTCACGGCATGTCCAATTGGCGGGAGGCGCATCGTGATTGAAGGCGTGGTAGTGACTCCATTGCGGCAGATCGTCGATGAACGCGGCAAGGTCATGCACATGCTGCGTGCCGACTCGCCGGTGTTCCGTGGCTTTGGCGAAATCTACTTTTCGACCGTGCATCCAGGCGCGATCAAGGGTTGGCACGTCCACCGGCGCATGACGCTCAACTACGCGGTGCCGCATGGCCAGATCAAGTTTGCGCTCTACGATGACCGGCCCGGCAGCGCGACGCACGGCTTGGTGCAGGAGCTGTTTCTTGGTCCGGACAATTATTGCCTCGTGACCGTGCCACCACTGGTGTGGAACGGATTCAAGGGTGTCGGCACCGAATCGGCGATTGTCGCCAACTGCGCCTCCATTGCGCATGATCCGGACGAGATTGACCGCCGGGATCCGTTCGATCCGTCGATCCCCTACGACTGGGCGCTCAAGCACCGGTGAGGCGCAAATGAGAAGCAGCGCAGCGCAGCGGGTGCTGGTCACCGGAGCCTATGGCTACCTCGGCGGGCGCGTGGCGCAAACACTCGCGCAAGACGGCAAGCATGCGGTACTGCTCGGCACGCGCGGCAATGCAACGGCGCCCCCGGCATGGCTGCCGGCGGCGCAACCGCTGACGCTTGACTGGTCATCCTCCGCCGCACTGCAGTTGGCCTGCACTGGCGTGGACGCCATCGTGCATCTGGCCGCGATGAACGAGAGTGACTGCGCGCGCGATCCGGCGTCAGCGCTCGAAATCAACGCCGCGCAAACCTTGCGGCTGCTCCATGCTGCCGTGGCTGCCGGCGTGCGGCGCTTCGTGTATCTGTCGACAGCGCATGTCTACGGCGCGCCTCTGCGCGGCCATATTGACGAGCGCGTGGTGCCGCGGCCGGTGCATCCCTATGCGATCACGCACAAGGCTGCCGAAGACTTTGTCCTCGCCGCCTTCGACGCAGGCCGCATCGAAGGCGTGGTACTGCGCCTCTCAAACGGTTTTGGCGCCCCCGCTCACGCCGCCGTGGACCGCTGGACACTGCTGGTCAATGACCTGTGCCGCCAGGCCGTGCGCGAAGGTGCACTGACGCTATCGAGCAGTGGCCTCGCGCGGCGCGACTTCATCACCCTTGAAGACGCCGGCCGCGCAGTGCAACACACGCTTGATTTGCCGCGTTTACAGCTTGGTGATGGCTTGTTCAACCTTGGGGGAGACACTGTCATGCGTGTGCTCGACATGGCTGGCTTGATCGCGTCGCGTTGCGCGATAGTACTGAGGCGCGAGGTGCCAGTGCGGCATGCTGCTGCGCGCGCGGATGAGCGCAGTGATGAATTGCAGTATTCGTCGGCAAAATTGCAGGCGACTGGCTTTACGTTATATTCTGCGCATGCGGACGAGATTGACGCGACCCTAAAGCTCTGTGTCACCAGCGTTGGCGAGGTGCGAGCGTGAAATCCGCTTTTGATCTTGCCGCAGCGGCTCATCATTCCTGGCAGCAAGCTGCCGATACCGGGAGTTTGGCCTCCCACACCTTGATGGATGCTGCGGCAGAACAGGCCGTGCGCGCCTATCTCGCTCTGCTGCAAGGCTTGCTGGGATGGCGCAACAATGGCGCCCCCGCAATTGATCTGGGCGCCGGCTCCGGACACATGACCCGCACATTCCGGAATGTCGGCATCGACATGACTGCCGCCGAACGCCATGACGAGGGCGTTGACTTGCTGCGCAGACTCAACCCTGACCTGCCTGTATGTCATGCAGATATCTCCAGCATGCATGAACCGGGGCGCTATGGATTGATCGTTGCCCGCGAAATCTATCCCATCACCCGCGTTGCCGCTTTCGCAGAACAGCATGCGATGCTGGGCCGCCTGATTGACTCCCTTGAAAGCGGTGGCGTGTTGCTCGTCGCGGGCTCAGACGCCTGCGCGCCGGACTGCATGGATTACCAAGGCATGCTGCGTTCTTTTGCGTCAGACGCGCGCGTGAGCCGTACAGCCGGCCCGTTGATTGAGCCGCTGGTGCAGCGATTTCCGTGGACGATGCATTCGCGTCTCGCCTGTGCTGCCCTGCACGCGCTGGCTGCGCCGCTGCTGGCCTGGAAACGCAGGCGCGGCTGGGTCAGGATCAACGTCATCGCCTTCGTCAGGGCCTGAGCATGCACGCACCGCGCGTGTCGGTGGTGATTCCGACCTACAACCACGCCGCCTTTATCGGTACAGCCCTCGCAAGCGTCGTTGCGCAGTCATTCCCTGACTGGGAAGCACTGGTTATCAACAACCATTCGACCGACGATACGGTTTCCATCGTTGAGGAATTCAACGATGGACGCATTCGCCGTATCGATTTTGCCAATCAGGGCGTAATCGGCGCTTCGCGCAACGTGGGTATCCGCGAGGCTCGCGGCGCGTTTGTCGCGTTTCTCGATTCAGATGATGCCTGGTTGCCGGACAAGCTGGCGCGCTCGTTGGCAGCGTTGGAGCAGGGCGCCGGTCTGGTGTGTCATGCCGAGCAGTGGACAGGTAGCGGCGTCGAGCGCACCGTGCGTTATGGGCCGGCCGCGCGCGCCTCGTACGAGCAACTGTTGTTTGGAGGCAATTGCCTCTCCACTTCTGCCATTACCGTGCGCACGGGTGCGGTGCGTGCCTGTGATGGCTTTCGTGAAGACACTGCGTTTGTGACTGCCGAAGACTATGACCTGTGGTTGCGGCTGGCACGTGATGGTGTGCGCTTCGATTTCATCGACGATGTGCTCGGCAGATACGTGCTGCATGCAGGGAACCAGATTCGCGCGATCCGCCGTAATACCGATGCCGTGATGGCCGTGGTGGAAGACCATTTCGCCACGATGGACGCAGCCTTCCGCGATCCAGCGCGCATGCGCCGCCGCCGCAGCGGCGTGCTCTACGGCGGCGCGCGTGGACTGCAGGACAGCCATCAGCGCGCGGAGGCATTCGCGCTTTACGGCGCGGCGTGGAAGTTGTGGCCGTGGAGCTGGAAGTTGTACGCGGGCATGCTCACCAACGTCTTTGGCGTGGCACTGCGCTGACCATGAATGCGCATGCCGGCGTCATGGGGCCGCTCGCCTCCGCGCCGTTGTTGCGCACTTACGCTTTTGGCCGCAGCGCCCTGCACGCTGCCCTGCAATTATGTGACCTCAAGGAAGGCGACGCTGTGCTGCTGCCTGGCTATATCTGTCAGGAGGTGCTCGCGCCGGTGGCCGCCAGTGCCGCGCGCGCTGTGTATTACGAAGTCAACGAGGTACTCGAACCGGCGCCAGCCTGGCACGAGTGGCCTGCGGCACGCGCGGTGGTCGCCGTGAACTACTTCGGCTTTCCGCAAGCCCTCGCACCGTTCCGCGCCTACTGCGCGCACTATGACGCGGTGCTAATTGAAGACAACGCGCATGGCTGGCTCAGCCGCGATGCAGATGGCAACTGGCTGGGGCTGCGCGGTGACCTCGGCATCTTCAGCATGCGCAAGACACTACGCTTAACGGATGGCGCGGCGCTCGCCGTCATGCGCGCCGATTTGGCCGCGCGAGTACCAGCGCAACTGCCGGCGCATCAGGCCTCGATGCCGGTGAGTCAACAAGTGGAGCGCTGGCTCGCGCATTTGCCCAGTGCAACACCATTGGTCTGGGCGCGCGCCATGCGCCGCAGCTTGCGCACTTGGCGCACCGGCACCCCTTTGCCGCCGCCTGATTTGCTGGCCGAAACACGCATGCCGCCTCAAGCGGCCCCGCATGCCGGTTTGCAAGCCGCGCTCGATGCATTCGATGCGGCCGCCGAGACGGCGCGCCGGCGTAAGCTCTACGCGCAGATTCATGCCTGTCTCGCACCCTTCGGTGTGGTGGCTGTTTGGCCCCAACTGCCAGCTGGTGTCGTACCCTACTGCTATGCATTTCGTGCACGTGCACAAACCGGATGCGAAAGCTTCGCTGCTTTGGACGCGGTGCGGCGGATGGGTCTTGACGTTTTTCCGTGGCCTGCGCTGCCGTCGGCCATCGCTCCGGGCGCGCCGCCGCATTACACCCATACCTGGCTGGTGAACTTGCTGTGAGCCACTGGGAAACGGCTTCTGCAACGGCTGCGCAGTGGGATGGGTGGCTGCACACCTTTCCGCACGCGCACGTGTATCAATCGAGCGCATGGGCCGCCTACAAACAGGCTGCTGGCTGGCAATGCGTGCGCTTTGTGCTGCGGGGCGAAGACAGTGACGGAGCCGATGGCGGCGTGCCCTCTGCAATGATGCAGGGACTAGTCAAGCGTGTGCCCTTATTCGGCGGCATGATGTGGGTGCCGGGCGGGCCGCTATGGCGCGCAGTGCCCTCAGCCATCGAAAGCGCCGCGCTCGCCCGGGCGGTCGGCACCTCCTCGGCCGCGCGCTATGTACGCCTGTTCGACCTGTCCGAAGCCGTCGTGGAGCACGCTCCATCTGGTTCATACGTGCCATTCGTGCCGCAGGCCACGCCACTAGCCGTGGAGGCAGAAGTACGTGGCTACGCCGTACCCTGGAGGCGACCGCAAGTACCCAACGGCAGCGGCGTGAGCGTGCTGATTGACGTGACGCAGCCGCGCGCGGTGTGGCTTGAGGCCATGACCAGCAAGCACCGCTACTACGTGCGCCGCGCACTGCGCGAGCCGGTGCAGTGGAAAGCCGGCAATGAGTTGGCGCAGCTCGACGCGCTCGCCACACTGACCAGTGCGATGGGCCGCATCAAGGGCGCCGCGCACCAGCGAAGTGTTGACGAGTTGCAAGCGCAATGCGCCGCGCTCGGTCCGTCGGTGATGACCCTGGTGGGCTACCTCGATGGCCAAGCGGTTAGCGGGTGTCAAGTGCTGCGCTGGGGGACAATGGCCATCTATGCCACCGCTGCCACCAATGAAGCGGGACGCGCGATCAGCGCGGCCTACGCCATGATTGCCGAATTGCGCGACCTGCTACGCGCGGAGGGCGTGGTGGCGCTCGACTTCGGTGGCATTGATCCAGGCAACCCAGCAGCACGCGGCGTCGATCATTTCAAGCGCGGCTTCGGACGCACCGCGACTTACGCGGGCGAATGGGAATGGGCGGCTTCGCCGCTGGCACGCACGCTCGGCAATCTCGCGGTGTGGCTGCGCAGAGGCAGATGCGCATGAGTTGGCGCATGTCGCTGGCTGCCGCCCTGTTGACGCCACTGTGGCGATGGCGTAGCGCGATCGCCCCGCGGGCGGGGAAGCGTGTGCTCATGTATCACGCGGTAGGCTCCCCGGTGCCGGGCGATGTACAGGGGCGTTACAGCATCACCGTTGCGCAGTTTGCCGCGCAGATGGAAAGCCTGGCTTCGTCGCGGCACAAGATAGGGCAGCTCGCTCAGGCGAATGCCAGCGTCGATCTGACCTTCGACGACGGCTATCGCGACAACCTCACCGAAGCCTATCCGGTGCTCCAGCGGCTCGGATTGCCCTTCACCATTTTTGCTGCTGCGGGGTTCGTGCGCGCTGGAGCGCCGCTTTATCTGCGCGCAGAGGATTTGCGTGCTCTCGCCGCTGACCCCTTGGTGACCATCGGCGCACATGGTGATTCGCACGCGCGCCTGACCACTCTTGGCGATACCGCACTGCGCGAAGAGTTGACTGCCGCAAAAAAATGGCTGGAAGACGCGACCGGCAAAGCCGTCACCACAATGTCTTATCCACACGGCGCAGTGGATGCGCGCGTGCGCGCTGCGGTGCAGGCTGCGGGCTACACCGTGGCTTGTTGCAGCGAGTTTGGTCTCAACCAGCGCACGCGCGATCCGCTGCTGCTGGCGCGGACGGATATTTGGAGCACGGACAGCGTTGAGATTTTTAATGCCAAGCTGGCCGGAGAATGGGACTGGATGCGCTTCTTCACAAGGTGCGGTCTGTGACTGGCTCCCACCAAGGATTTACTGGCCATGCTCCGGCCGATTTTCCTCCTTCATTGCCCGCCGTGCCTCCCCCCGTATCGCCCGTCGCGCCGTCCTCTGCGTCACCCGTCGTGTTGCCGATGGCTCTGGTGCTGCCCGTAAGGAACGAGGCTGCGGCATTACCCGAACTCTTTGCCGCGCTGGACAACGCACTCGCATGGCCGGCAGAGATTGTGTTTAGCGATGCCGGGTCCACCGACGGCACGAGCGACGTGATTCATACCTGGTGGCGCGGCGCAGCCCGCGCTGGCGTAGCGTTGCAGGTGCTCGATCGTCCCGGTGCCTTGCCGGGCGGCGGCCGCAATGCCGGGATAGCGGCGGCGCACGCGGAATGGATTGCGTTTCTCGACGGCGGCATTCGCCCTGAACCTGGTTGGCTGGCCGCGCTGCATGCTGCTGCTTTGGCAGGGGGACGCGACCACGCTTTCGGACTATGCCGGTTTGATGCGCACGGCGCTGTGGCACTCTCGGTGTGTGCGTTGACCAATGGCGTGGGGTCGAGCGCCACAGTGCTGCCTGCCGCGGTGTTTCACCGGCGCGTGTTCGCGCGTGTCGGGGTCTTCGAAGAGCAGTTGCGCTCTGCTGAAGACCTCTTGTGGCTGCGCAAATTTACCGACGCATATGGTGCGCGCGAAGTGTGTACGGGAGCGCTGGTGCATTACACGCACTACCCGAATTCGCTTCTCGCCATTTTCCGCAAATGGTTCGCGTTCGAGCGCAGCTCGGTTGCAGCCAAAGTCGGAGGCGCCATGCGGTTGGCGTATGCCGCCGCCGGCGCGATTGCATTGTTTCTCACCGTGACCGCCCCTTCGCTCGCCGCCGCCGCATTCGCGTTCTACCTGGTGTTGCGTGGTATCGCTGACCCAATCCGGCGCAGCCGCAACGCGTTGTGGTGGCGCGCCTTTCCGGCTGCATTGATGCTTGCTCCCGTGTGTGCGCTGGCGATCGATAGTGGCAAGCTCTGCGGTGCATTGGCCGGTTGGTGTGGGTGGCCACCGCAGCGTGTGCCTGCGGGCTGAGGCAGGCTGACAATGTGCGGCATCACCGGCTTTCTTGACCCTAGGGCTTCAGACGCTGCGTTGCTTAGCGCGCAGGCGCAGCGCATGGCCGATACGCTGGCCCATCGCGGGCCCGACGCAGAGGGCGTATGGGCCGATGCGCGCGCGGGCCTCGCCCTCGCGCACCGGCGTCTGTCCATTGTGGATTTGTCGCCGGCAGGGGCACAGCCGATGCGCGATCACAGCGGGCGCTTCGTCATCACGCTCAATGGCGAGATCTACAACTACGAAGAAGTGCGCAGCGCACTGCCCGGCGGCACGCGCGTCTGGCGCGGGCATTCCGATACCGAAGTGTTGCTCGAAGCGATTGCCACCTGGGGCGTCACGGGCGCGCTGGAGCGCTGTGTCGGCATGTTCGCCTTTGCCCTGTGGGACCGCGAGACCCGCACGCTCACGCTTGCACGTGACCGCTTTGGCGAAAAGCCGCTCTACTACGGTGTGTCGCGCGGTGTCCTCCTGTTTGGTTCGGAACTCAAAGCCTTGCGTGCGCACGCGGCATTCGAAGCAGACATTGACCGCCAGGTGCTTGACACGTTTTTGCGCATCGGCTGCATTCCCGCACCGCATTCGATTTACACCGGCATCTTCAAGTTGCCGCCCGCGACGACGTTGCGCATTGATGCGCCACCCGGCGCGCCGTTGCGTGTGGGGCAGCCCGCAAGCTACTGGTCGCTCGATGGCGTCGCGCCCAGTAGCGCGGGTCTTGAAGGCGCGACAGAGCGTCTCGATCATTTGCTCCAGATCGCCGTGGCCGGGCAGATGTCGGCAGACGTGCCGGTTGGTGCCTTTCTTTCCGGCGGTATTGATTCGTCCCTGGCGGTGGCGCTGATGCAGGAGCAGTCGCCGCGCCCGGTCAACACCTTCAGCATCGGCTTTGAAGAAGGGTCGTTCAACGAGGCGCATCACGCTGCCGCCGTCGCCCGGCATTTGGGCACGTGTCATACAGGCTTGACCGTGACTGCGGCCGATGCGCGCGCGGTGATTCCTGGCTTGCCCTCGATGTATGACGAGCCGTTTGCCGATTCGTCCCAAATTCCTACCTGTCTAGTGGCAAAGCTCGCGCGTACGCAGGTCACCGTCAGTCTCTCAGGGGATGGCGCAGACGAACTCTTTGGCGGCTACAACCGTCATGTGCTCGCTGCGCAGCATGGCGCGCGGTTGATGCGCAGCCCGTACTGGATGCGCAGCACGGCTGGCGCGTTGCTTCGGACTTTTCGCCCCTCAATGTGGGACGCAGCCAGCCGGCTTTTGCCGCGTGCGCGCCTGCCGGTGCGCCCAGGTGAAAAAGTCCACAAGCTCGCCGCCGTGCTGGGGGCGCAGAACGAGGCTGGTTTGTACGCCCGCTTGGTCGCGCAATATGCTGGCCCCTCGCTGGTGGCTGGCGTCGGCTCTGTTGCAGAATTGCCTGCTTGGCCATTGCGCGATGGGCCGGATCTGGCCGCGCGCATGATGCGCGCTGACGCCGCCGGCTATTTGCCCGACGACATTCTGGTCAAGGTTGATCGCGCCACCATGGCTGTGGGTCTGGAATCACGCACGCCTTATCTCGATCACCGTGTTGCCGAGTTTGCGTTTGCGCTGCCGCGAGAGATGCATGTGCGTGATGGGCAGGGCAAGCACCTGCTGCGTGAACTGCTCTACCGGCGCGTTCCGCGAGACATGCTGGACCGCCCAAAACAAGGTTTCGGCGTACCGATCGATAGTTGGCTGCGCGGCCCGCTCAAGCAATGGGCGGCGGATTTGCTCGCGCCCGAGCGATTGCGCCGCGAGGGGTATCTCGACGGGACGCGCGTCGACGCCCTTTGGCAGACACATCTATCTGGAGCACGTGATGAGCAACATGCCTTGTGGAGTCTGCTGATGTTTCAGGCGTGGCGGCCAGCGTTGAACCGGTTTCCGGCGTGAAAGCCGATGCGGCAGGCGCATGAATCAGGCGCGGGGGTCAGACCCCACGCACCGCTCAGAGCGCCGCCGACTTCAACTCTCGACGATCTCGAAATCGTGGGTGATCGCCGCAGTCGATTGAAGCATCGCGGTAGCCGAGCAAAATTTTTCATGGCTGCGCTTGATTGCATGCTCGACCAACTGCGCCCGCAATTGCTTGCCGCGCACGATGAAGTGCATGTGGATGCGCGTAAACACTTTGGGGTCTTTCTCGGCGCGCTCAGACTGCATGCGCACCTCGCAGCCATTGATTTGCTGGCCGCTGTTTTTCAGGATCAACACCACATCGTAGGCGGTGCAGCCGCCGGTGCCGAGCAGCACCATTTCCATCGGGCGTGGCCCCAGATTGCGCCCGCCGCCTTCGGGTGCGCCATCCATCACGACAGCATGTCCACTGCCCGTTTCGGCCACGAACGACATGCCTTCCGGCCCCACCCATTTCACCGTGCTTTCCATCCATTTGCTCCTTTGTCCTGGAAACGGCATTCTAGCCGCGCCGTCTATCGCTGCCGCATTCTTGTATGTTGCGACGCAGAATTTAATGGTGCCTAGAAGCGAAGTTATAGGTAATTGTCAATTTCGCAAATGATTGCGCAAAACAAAATTGTTTTCTAACTTATTGAATATTAATAATAAATAAATAAATAAATTGATTCACCATCGTAAAAATTAAAACTAAACCTTTTTCTTGCATCGCACAAAAATTGCTGGTAGACTTACCTCATCGTGGTCGCTTGATAGCTCTTTCATCTAGGCCACATGCACCGCTGTCTCCTCCACCTACCTCCTTTGGTGGATTCAAGCCCAAGCCCTTACCGGCTTGGGCTTTTTTTTATCCGGGGATGTATTCTCCCGTTTCCACCGGCGGTCGTGTACCACCCAAGACTGTGCTGCGCGCCACACCGTGTTCTACGCAATCGCGCCAATTTCTTGACGCGGCAGCAGAAAATCCCATATAATCACAGGCTTTCCTGAAAAAACTGAGCGCCGCTTAACTGAGCACCGCCCTTTTTGCCGGTGCCACTGCTTGGCGTCCTTGGTGTTGCAGTGAGAATCCAAGAAGCCACTGCCGCGACGCAGCCGCCATATACCGACCGAAGCAAGACTGTCCCGGATCATTGCCATGAAAACCTTTTCCGCCAAACCGCAAGACGTCAAACACGGCTGGTTCGTGATTGACGCCGACAACCTCGTTCTTGGCCATGTCGCCACCGAAGTGGCGCGCCGTCTGCGTGGCAAGCACAAGCCCGAGTTCACCCCGCACGTTGATACCGGCGATTTCATCGTCGTGGTCAACGCCGCCAAATTGCGTGTGACCGGCAACAAGGCGCTGGACAAAAAATACTATCGCCACTCGGGCTACCCGGGCGGCATTTATGAAACCAACTTTGCAAAAATGCAGGAACGCACCCCTGGCCGCGCGCTTGAAAAAGCCGTCAAAGGCATGCTGCCCAAAGGCCCGCTCGGCTACGCCATGATCAAGAAGCTCAAGGTGTACGCAGAAGCTACTCATCCCCATACCGCGCAGCAACCCGCAGCGCTGGTTATTCACTGATCCGGCGCTCGCGCCCCTCATTTTCCGAGACATCCATGATCGACAACAAAAATTACGGTACGGGCCGCCGCAAGACGGCCGTTGCGCGCGTTTTCATGAAAGCCGGCAAGGGTGGCTTCGTGGTCAACGGCAAGGCGGTTGATGAATTCTTCACCCGCGAAACGGGCCGCATGATCGTGCGCCAGCCGCTCGAACTGACCCAGCACATCAGCACTTTCGACATCATGGTCAATGTGCACGGCGGTGGTGAGTCCGGTCAGGCCGGTGCCGTGCGCCACGGCATTACCCGTGCGCTGGTCGAGTACGACGCAACCCTCAAACCGGTGCTGTCCAAGGCTGGTTTGGTGACGCGTGACGCGCGCGAAGTCGAGCGAAAAAAGGTTGGTCTGCGCAAGGCGCGCCGCCGCAAGCAGTTCTCGAAGCGTTGAGATTTGCGGCAATTGCCGCAAATCCTTGCAAAGGCCGCCGAATGTCCGGGCGGCCTTTTGCATTTTTGCGCACGCTTTGAGTACGCTAAGTGTGTGTTTCTCGGGGCGGCCGACCAGTTTCCTGGCGGCGGATCAAATACGAGGTGCGGCGCGGAAAGTTGGCGATTGACGAGCAAGGGGCGGCTGTTGACGAATCAAAGTGATGTGCGGTCAACCGTTAACGGCGAACAGTCAACGGCGACAGCGGTTACTATGGCGATGGAAGGGGAATAGAGCATGGTCAAGATCGGCATTGTGGGTGGCACGGGGTATACCGGCGTTGAGCTGTTGCGCCTGCTAGCGCGCCATCCCGATGCACGCCTCATGGCGATCACCTCGCGCAAGGAAGCCGGCGTGGCGGTGGCGGAGATGTTCCCCTCGCTGCGCGGCTGCGTCGATCTGACTTTTTCGGTGCCCGATGAAGCACTGCTCAAAGAATGCGATGTGGTGTATTTCGCCACGCCGCACGGCGTCGCGATGGACATGGGCCCGGCGCTGGTCAAGGCCGGCGTGAAGATCATTGATCTGGCCGCTGACTTCCGGCTCAAGGATACCGCCGTGTTTGAGAAGTGGTACAAGATGCCGCACAGCGCCCAGGACTTGCTCGCCGAGGCGGTCTACGGGCTTCCCGAAGTGAACCGCGAAGCGATCCGCAAGGCGCGCGTGATTGGCCTGCCTGGCTGCTATCCTACGTCAGTACAACTTGGCCTAAAACCCTTGGTGGAAGCGGGTCTTGTGGATTTGGCCCACCTGATCGCCGACTGCAAATCCGGCGTGTCGGGGGCCGGGCGCAAGGCAGAAATCGGCACCCTGTTTTCGGAAGCGGGCGATAACTTCAAGGCTTACGGGGTGGCCGGTCATCGCCATCACCCCGAGATCGAGCAGGGCCTCGCGCGCATGGCAGGCAAACCGGTCAATCTGATCTTCACGCCGCATTTGACGCCGATGATTCGCGGCATTCATTCGACCATCTATGCGCGCATCACGCGCGAAGCCGATTTCCAGAAACTGTTTGAAGATGCCTACCGGGGCGAGCCCTTCGTCGATGTCATGCCGCCCGGCTCGACCCCAGACACCCGCTCGGTGCGTGGCGCCAACACCTGCCGTATCGCCATCCACCGCCCGCACAACGGCGATACGCTGATGATTTTGTCGGTGATTGACAACCTGACCAAGGGTGCCGCCGGGCAGGCCGTGCAAGTGATGAACCTGATGTGTGGTCTGCCCGAAACGGCAGGGCTGCAAGGCATTGGCCTGGTGCCATAAGGGCATCGCGCCAGTGTCTGAGCAACCGATGCATCCCAAACTAGCCGTGAGCGTTGCCGTTGCCCCGTGCTGCGGGCCGGGTGGGTGTCGTTGTCGAGTCGGGCGTCGTTTGAATCACCGGTTCATACCACGGCGCTGCGTATGAATTTCCGCCGCTTCCGCTTCATGCGCCGCCGCATGACGATTGCTGCGCCCAAGATGTCAGTGCGCACCCACATACCGTGGTACTGGCGCGGGCTATTCTGGATTTTGGTGCTATCGGTTTCTATTGCAACGGCTGCGTGGATCTACGACGCCGGCCGCAAGTTTGCCGGCTTCGACCGCAATGAGGTACAGCAGGAACTGACCGACCTGCGCGCACTGAGCACCAGGCTGACAACGGAAAATGCCGCCCTCAAGGCCGACACCAACGCCGCCGGCAGCCGCTTGTCGATCGAGCAGACCGCGCAGAGGCGTCTGGCCGATCAGGTCAAGGCACTGGAGATGGACAACACGCGCTTGAAGGAAGACCTCGCGCTGTTTGAAGGTATGGTCGCTGCGGATCGCAAGGAAGGCAGTTTTGCCATCAACAACTTCAAGGTTGACATCGACAATGGCCGGCTGCGTTACCGCATGCTGCTGTCGCGCGGCGCGCGCACCAGCTCCATTTTGGGTGGCAATCAGGAGCCGGAATTCGCTGGGCGCGTCGAATTTCACGTGTTTGAAAACGGGGCCGCCGCGCCTGCCGACGGCAAAAGCGACGCCCCCGCCGGTGGTATGATTCGCCTCCCATCGACAGAGGAGGCCGGTGCCGACAACTACCGCGTCAAATTCCGCTACTTCCAGCGCATGGAAGGCGAGTTGACATTGCCGGCCGGGAGCAATCCGAAGCAGATCCAGGTGCGCTTGCTCGAAGGGGATAAAGTCAAAGCAACGCAGACGGTAAACTTGGGCGCGTCCGATGCTGGGCGGCAAGCGCCTGAATCAGCAGCGCAGGCTGCGGACAAGTTGGCAACCCCCGCGCGCGGCACGCGTACCGGGCGTTGACCAGCAGAAAAAATTGTGGTGCCTGCGCACCGCATCAGCCGGGAGAATTCCATGTTTGGCATCAAATCGAACAAACCGCAAAGCACCATTGACAGCCTGATTGGTGCCACTACCGTGATTGAAGGTGACGTTGTGTTTTCGGGCGGCCTGCGCATTGACGGGCAGGTGCGTGGACACGTCATTGCCTCGAGCGAATCGGAATCAGCCAACAGCACGCTGGTGGTGAGCGAATCGGCACGCATTCAGGGTGAGATTCGCGCAGCGCATGTCGTCGTCAATGGCATCGTCGAGGGGCCGATCTATGTGTCCGAGTTTCTCGAGTTGCAGCCGAAGGCGCGCGTCACCGGCGACGTCCACTACAAGAGCATCGAGATTCATTTGGGCGCAACGCTGGACGGCAGACTGGCCCACGTGGCGTCTGACACCGGCCGCGCCAATCTGAAGTTGGCTGCCAACAATTCGTAGCCCCTGGAGCCGTCCTTGGGCTGGAGCGATGATGCTCTGGCAAGGGGCGGGTCGAAAGGGAAAGGCGTCTTGCTGGCGGCAGGCTGGTGGGGATTTGGCGGGCATCCGCGCAAGACCCTGTTGCTCGCAGGTTTGAATTCGTTACCGAACACCCCCATAATCACGCTATCCGCCGTTTTTCTTCCTGTTTCAGGAGACCCATCATGAATGCTCCCGTCGAACTTCCCGTCCCCTTCGTATTCACCGACAACGCCGCCAACAAGGTGGCCAGTCTGATTGAAGAAGAAGGCAACCCTGACCTCAAACTGCGTGTGTTCGTCTCAGGTGGCGGCTGCTCCGGTTTTCAGTACGGCTTCACATTTGACGAGGCGATCAACGAAGACGACACCACGATGGAGAAAAACGGCGTCAAGCTGCTGATTGACTCAATGAGCTACCAGTACCTGGTCGGTGCCGAGATCGACTACAAGGAAGACCTCGAAGGCGCGCAGTTCGTCATCAAGAACCCGCAAGCCACTACCACCTGCGGCTGCGGCTCATCGTTCTCGGTGTGATGGCGTAGCCTGCGAGGGCGTGTTGCAAAAAGGGCGCTGCGGCGTCCTTTTCCATGGAGGGCGCTTGCGGCGCCCTTTTTCTTTTACCAGCTTCAGGATGTATCTCTGAAACGCGCTTCTGGAGCGGCTCTCAGGCCGGATAGATCGCTCCCAGAATGCGTGGTCCACGTGCACCGGTCACGGTCGAAATGCTGCCCGGTTGGCGTTCGATCAGCCGGAACGCCAGCCAGGCAAACGCCACCGCCTCGACCCAATCGGCCGGCACACCCAGTGCTTCGGTTTCTTGCCAGTGAATATCGGACGCGTATTCGCGCAGCAGCCGCAACAACTGGCCGTTGTGCGCGCCACCACCGCAGACAAACGCCTCGCGCGCCGCGCCTCCCGCACAACGCGCGATGCCGTCGGCGATAGTGCGCGCGGTCAATGCGCACAGTGTTGCTTGCACATTCACCGCATCGGTGGATGCGCCTCGCCCCGACGCATTTACGTGCCCATCAAGCCAGACCGCATGAAACAAATCACGCCCTGTGCTTTTGGGCGGCGGCAGGGCAAAGTAAGGTTCAGCCAACATGCGCCTGAGCAAGCCGGGAATGATCTCGCCACTTGCGGCCCAGACGCCATCAGCATCGTAGGCGTGGCCCTGATGGCGCTGCATCCAGAGGTCCATCAGCGCGTTGCCAGGGCCGGTGTCAAAGCCGGTGACGGCAGCATGCGCCGCCGCACTTGCTGGGACGCGCGCCGGGGTGCTTGACGGCGCGCTCACCGCCGATACCCTGGTTGCCGCAGCACCGGTGGCATTGGCCGGCAGATGCGTGATATTGGCGATGCCGCCAACATTGACGATGATGCGGTCAGTCTCGTGGGCACCGAACACGGCGTGATGAAACGCCGGTGCCAGCGGCGCGCCCTGCCCACCGGCAGCGACATCACGGCTGCGAAAATCGGCGCATACCGTGATGCCGGTCAGTTCGGCAAGCTGCGCGGCATTGATCAACTGCATCGTGAAACCGAGTTCAGGCCGGTGCCGCACGGTCTGGCCATGCGCGCCGACGGCCGCAACCTCATGCGCCGCAATCTGCGCGCGGGCGAGCAGCGCCTGCACCGCACTGGCATAGGCGCGCGCCACGCCGTTTGCCGCGAGCGCGCTCTCATGCAGTTCATCGTCACTCGCCGCTTGCAGGTTTAGCAGCGCAGCGCGCAGCGCAGGATCAAACGGCGCGAAGTGGGTCGCGATTGTCTGCGGCGTGGCAGCGGAGAAATCGACCAGCGCAGCATCGACGCCGTCTAGGCTGGTACCCGACATGAGACCAATGAACAGGCGGCGGTGTTGCGGCAAGTAAGTGTCTCCACCCCCCAGTCGTGGGGTCTGCAAAAGCGCAGTGTGCGAAAGCAACCCTGCTGTGTGCGAAAGCAACCCTCAGGTTCGCGAGTTACTGGCCCCTCAAGGTCACAGTCAGTGTATTTTCCGTGACGCGGAAAGCGATGCAGGTAACTTGCGCGTGGCCGAAGTTGATGCGGCAGACGCGGCTGATGCGCCTACGCGGGCTACTCGAAGTCAGCCGCCGCCACCGCAACGCCCGCCGCCTGCCGCTCACGCAGCATGGCCACGCGCGCAGCCAGCGGCACCGCCTTGACTTTGAAATCAGCGAGGTGCTTGGCATCGAGCGGCAACGCGGCAGGCAGGGTCACCGTAAGCGGATTGACCGCCGCATCAGCCACGCGGAACTCATAGTGCAGATGCGGCCCCGTGGCCCATCCGGTCTGGCCGACAAAGCCGACCGTCTCGCCCTGACTCACGCGCCCGCCTTTTTTGATGCCCGGCCCAAACGCGCTCATGTGCGCATACAGGGTGGTGTAGCGGCCTTGGTGGCGCACAACAACGATATTGCCATACCCGCCCTGTTTGCCGGCGAACTCGATCACGCCATCCCCGGTGGCGCGAATACGCGTGCCGGTGGGTGCGCCATAGTCAATGCCCTTGTGCTGCTGCCAGGTGTTGCGGATCGGATTGATGCGCCCGCCAAATCCCGAGGTGATACGTGAGAACTCCAGCGGCGTGCGCAGGAAAGCCTTGCGCAGATTCTTGCCTTCCGGCGTGTAGTAACCCGAGGCTTGCGCGTCTTGCGGGTTGTCGTACCAGACCGCAGAGAAGGTCTTGCCGTTGTTGATGAACTCGGCAGCCAGCACCCGGCCGGATTTCACAAACTCGCCTTCGTGATACAGCATTTCGTAGACCACGCGAAAGCGGTCGCCGCGGCGAATGTCTTTGTAGAAGTCGATGTCGCCGGAAAACAGCTCGGCCACTTGCGTCGTCACGCTGTCGGGCAGGCCTGCCGCATCGGCGGCACCAAACAATGAGCTGCGAATCTCCGCGCTCTTCATGTGTACCCGCCGCTCTGCCACGATGGCGGTCTTGCTGGTCGAGAGCGTGTCGCCATCGCGCTCAATCACCACCGTCTCGGTGGGCGAGAGCGCATATGACAGGCTCAACAACTCACCGTCAGTATCGGTTTCGGCGCGTAACGCGCGGCCCGGACGCAGGTTGTTGGCGATCGCGCGCGCATCCGCGTTGCTGCGCAAATACTGAAATGCTTGCGTATCGCTCACGCCCAAACGCGCCAGCAAACTTGCTAGCGTATCGCCACGCTGCACGCGCTCTTCGCGGAAGATGCCGCGTTCTTCGTCGTCAATGCTGACGGTCTTGGGTTGATCGATGTTGAGCGCCTGGCTCAGCGGTGTGGTGTGCGGTGTGTCGGTGCCGACTACGCCGAGCGTGGCGAAGGCACCGCCCGACATCACGCAGGCTGCGGCGCACACACGCAATTGACGTTTTTGCTTCGCAGTCAGGCTGGATAAAAGGCGGGATAAAATCTCGATTTGCACGCTGTCAATGTCTTTCGTTCGATCTTGCCAGGTTGTTCGTGGCGCGCGGTTTCGGCCGCACAGCGTCTTGTTTGCGGTGACCGTCTGCAACACGCCGCACTGTTTAGAAAGCCGCAGCGCGCCACTCTTTGGTATTACCGTCAGCGTCAACGAATGCCGCATCGCCCTCGATGGCGGCTGTTTTGACCCTTGGCGGCACCGCAGGCGGTGACACAAGCGCGCAAGTATATCAAAGCCTCTCCACGGAAACCCCATGCAGCCCAATGTTTTTGACACCCTCACCGAACGCGGGTTTGTTGCCCAAACCGCCGACGCCGCAGCCACGCGCGAATTGCTCGAAAAACAGAAGATCACCTTCTATATCGGCTTCGACCCTACCGCGAGTTCACTGCACTGCGGCTCCCTGGTGCCGATCATGGCGATGGCGCATTTGCAGCGCGCCGGGCACAAGCCGCTCGGCCTCGTCGGCGGCGGCACCGCGATGGTCGGCGACCCCTCGGGCAAGACCGAAATGCGCCAGATGCTGAGCCTCGAGGCGATTCAGTCGAATGGTGCCGGCCTGCTCGTGCAGTTGCAGCGCTACCTAAACCTTGACGGCACGGCGGGCCTCTCGGCCAACAACGCCGACTGGCTGCTGGGCCTGAAGTACATCGAATTCCTGCGCGACATCGGCCGCTATTTCCGCGTCAACGAAATGGTGCGCGCCGAAGCCTACCGCGCACGTCTGGAGCGCGCAGAGGGCCTGTCGTTCATCGAATTCAACTACCAGTTGCTGCAAGCCTACGACTACCTGCAACTGTTCGAGCAGCATCAATGCGTGCTGCAAATGGGTGGCGACGACCAGTGGAGCAACATCCTCGCCGGCATTGACCTGATCCGCCGCAAGCACGCCAAGCAAGCCCACTGCATTACCTTCCCGCTGCTGACCACCGCACGTGGCGAAAAAATGGGCAAGACCGCGCAGGGGGCCATCTGGCTCGATGCGGCGCGCACCTCGCCCTACGATTTCTACCAATACTGGATCAACACCGACGACCGTGATGTGAAGCGCTTTCTCGCGCTGTTCACGTTTTTGCCGATGGAGGAGGTCACGCGCCTCGGCAGCGCCACCGGCGCAGACCTCAACGCATCAAAGGAAGTGCTCGCGTTTGAAGCGGCCAGCCTGTGCCACGGCGCAGCCGCCGCGAACGAAGCGCGCGCGGCAGCACGGGCGGCCTTCGGGGTGAAGGCGGGCGGCGGCGGTGACCTCAGCGCGATGCCGTCCACCACAGTCGATGGCGCGCGCCTCGCCGCGGGCATCAGCGTGCTTGACCTGTTCGTCGAGTGTGGCCTTACCGCATCAAAAGGCGAGGCGCGGCGGCTGGTGCAGCAAGGCGGCGCTTACGTCAATGACGCGGTGGTGACTGAAGACACGCGTAAAGTCGGCAGCCTGGACCTGAAAGACGGCGCTATCATGCTGCGCGCCGGCAAGAAGAAATATCACCGCGTGATCAGCGCGTAACCCCGGCACCGGGTAAAGAAGCATCGAAGAATGGCTCTGGAAGCCATTCTCCGGACAATATATCGATCAGAGGCTCGCCGGCTGCCCGCCGGTAAGGCGCGCAGTCATCAGGCATTCGCCTGTTGCCCGCCGGTAAGGCTCGCAGTCATCAGGCATTCGCCTGCTGTCCGCGATGAGCCCAGCCGGTCATGCGCATTTCGATCCAGGCAAACAGCTCGTACATCACCATCGCCATAACCGAGATCACGATCACGCCGGCGAACATCAATGCCGTTTTGAGCGATGAACTCGCGCTCATCATGAGATAGCCAATGCCGGCATTCGAAGCGCTGATCTCAGAGACCACGGTGCCGACAAACGCGAGCGTGATCGCGACTTTGAGCGAGGCAAAGAAGAAGGGCATTGAGCGCGGCAGGCCAACCTTGCGCAAAATCTCGACGCGCGTTGCGCCGAGCGCACGCAGCACGTCTTCGAGTTCAGGCTCAAGCGTTGCCAGGCCCGTCGCCACATTGACAACAATGGGGAAGAAGGAAATCAAAAATGCGGTAATGATGGCAGGCACCGAGCCAATGCCGAACCACACCACGAGAATGGGTACGAAGGCGGCTTTCGGAATCGAGTTGAAACCCACCAGCAGCGGGTAACAGGCGCGATAGATCAGGCGCGACGAGCCGAGCAGACAGCCCAGCACAATGCCGACCACCACTGCAATGACGAAGCCCACCATCGTGGTCCACAGCGTCTGCATCGCGTGATCCCAGATCGGGCCGCGATACTCGATCAGCGCATCCCAGATCGCGGTTGGCATCGGCAGGATGAAGGGATCGACCTTGAAGAGGCGGCAGATCAACTCCCACAGCAGCAGCAGTGAGACGGTGAGCAGGCTCGGTGCGTGTTTTTCGGCGAAGGCTTGCATGGTGTGTGAATTCTCAACAAGGTGGGACGCAGAGAACGGCGCGATGGAACGAATGCCTCAAGACTTGCGAATCATGCCGATGTGCTCACGCAACTCGTGCACGATGCGCGAAAACGGCTCGCTGTAGGTCACTTCAATGTCGCGCGGACGCGGCAAATCGATGTGCTTTTTGGCGAGGATGCGGCCTGGCCGCTTGCTCATCACATAAACCGTGTCGGCGAGGAAAGTCGCCTCGCGCAGATCGTGCGTCACCAGCACCACGGTGAACGGGCTGACCGCGTGCAGGTCGCGCAGCACGCACCACAACTCTTCGCGCGTGAACGCATCGAGTGCGCCAAACGGCTCGTCGAGCATCAAGAGCTTGGGTTCGTGTACCAGCGCGCGGCAGATCGAGGCACGCTGCTGCATGCCGCCCGACAACTCCCACGGAAACTTGTGCTCCCAGCCGCCGAGGCCCACGGTGTTGATCAATTTCATCGCGCGCGCCTCGTACTCGGCGCGTTTCCGGTTGAAATCGTGCTTGAAGGGCTCGACGATTTCGAGCGGCAGTAGCACGTTGTCGAGCGTAGTGCGCCAGGGAAGCAGGTTGGGCGCCTGAAACGCCATGCCGGTGATCTTGAGCGGCCCGGTCACTTCGCGCCCTTCGACTTTCACCGAACCTTGGGTCGGCGGGCGCA
>JANNCZ010000601.1:0-1853 GCA_031387185.1 Burkholderiales bacterium | reverse complement strand
AGGGTGGCGGCGCAACTGACAAAGGTGCTCGCCGCACGTTTGGGTGCGGCCACGGCTCGAGCGGAAAGCGCTTCCGGGCCTGGTGTAGCGCATGCCGCGCGTGCGCCGGCAGCAAGTGTGTGAGGGAGTCGGGTTGATGCCGCAAAAAGTCTGGCTGCGCTGCAAGGAAGCGCTCGACCGTGCGCTCGACCCGGCGGCGGTGCGTGTAGTGTTCGATGTCGGCGCACGTGATTGCAACGAGAGCGCCGACTTTGCGCGCGCCTATCCTGCCGCCACGGTCTATGCGTTCGAGTGCAATCCGGCCACGCTGCCACAGTGCCGCGCCGTGATGACCAGTGAGCCGCGTGTGGTGCTGACCGAAAAAGCGGCGTCCGACCAGAACGGGCGGTTGGCTTTTTTTCCGACCAACCCGGAGCGGACGCAGACCGGCATTGCCGGCGGCAACCCCGGCGCGTCGTCCTTGTTCGAGGCCAGCGGCGCCTACCCGGAAGAGTGCTACGTGCAGGATCGCGTCGAGGTCGAGACGATTCGCCTGGACGAATTTTGCACGGCGCGCGGCATCACGGATATCGATGTGCTGTGGATGGACGTGCAGGGCGCCGAGCTGATGGTGCTGCGCGGGTTGGGCAAGTTGCTGGCGCGCGTGAAGTTCATTCACCTCGAAGCGGAGTTTTTTGAGATCTATCGTGGGCAGGCGCTGTTCCCCGCGATTGATGTGCTGCTGCGTGACGCGGGCTTCACCCAGGCCGGCTTCACCTCTTACTCGCAGTACGCGGCCGACGCGCTGTATGCTGGTGTGCACAGCAGCTATGACATCAACGCTGCGCGTGCAGCATTGCCTTACCTCGGACGCAATCTTGCAAAATACCGGCGCCATCGTCTCAAGCGTGCGCTGCGGCGCATACTTGGCATGGCTGAGTGGCCGAATGCAGCTGCGAAGCCGCCACCACAGAAGCAGCACGAGAGCGGGAAGGGCGGATGAGTACATGGCATTGATACAAGGCGAGAAACTGCGCGGCGATTCCAAGACCCGCCAGTCAAAGCTGCGCAGCATTCCGGTCAAGGTCATTGGCGCAGATGGTGGGGCACCTGCGGGCGTGCCTTCGGGCGTGCCTTCGGGCGTGCCTTCGGTTGGCGCGATGGCGGGTGGCGCGGCCGCTGTTGGCGCAACCGCCGCCGGCGCCGCCGTACTCAAAAAGCCGGACTGGATCCGCGTCAAGGCCGCGTCCCCCACCACACGCTTTGGCGAGATCAAACAGATTCTGCGCGAACACAAGCTGCACACCGTGTGCGAAGAAGCCTCGTGCCCGAATATCGGCGAGTGCTTCGGCAAGGGCACGGCGACCTTCATGATCATGGGCGACATTTGCACGCGGCGCTGCCCGTTTTGCGATGTCGGCCACGGCAAGCCCAATCCGCTTGATACCGATGAACCGCTCAACCTCGCGCGCACCATCGCCGCGCTCAAACTCAAATACGTGGTCATCACCTCGGTCGATCGTGACGATCTCAAAGACGGCGGCGCGCAGCACTTTGTCGACTGCATCCGCGCCGTGCGCGAGCATTCACCGGCGACGCGTATCGAAATTCTCACACCGGATTTTCGCGGCCGCCTCGACCGTGCGCTGGGCATTCTGGTGGCTGCGCCGCCCGACGTGATGAACCACAATCTCGAATCGGTGCCGCGCCTCTACAAAGAAGCGCGCCCTGGTTCCGACTATCACCACTCACTCAAACTGCTGAAAGACTTCAAGGCCCTGCATCCCCAGGTGCCGGCCAAGTCGGGCCTGATGCTGGGCTTAGGCGAGCGCGATGAAGAAATCCTCGACGTGATGCGCGACCTGCGCGCCCAC
>JANNCZ010000033.1:0-3720 GCA_031387185.1 Burkholderiales bacterium | reverse complement strand
GGTGGCGACGGCGGCGTCAACACGGTGATGCTGGTGCGCGATGGGGATCAATATGTGCCGCCGCATTTGTCGAAGGACCAGAGCATTGCGCTCAAAGAGGGCGATCTGATTTGCGTCTCGACGCCCGGCGGCGGTGGCTTCGGTAAACCGGCGGCGCGCAGCCGCGTGGAGATCGAGCGCGACATTGTGCGCGGCTATTACTCGCGGGAAGAAGCGCAAAGCCGCTACGGCGTTGCGTTGTGACCCCTCTGCGTCAGCCGCCAGCGCCCGGCACCATGCCGGTGTGGGCGAAGAGGTTGATTGATTTTTCCTGCGACTTATACTCGCCGCAGGCTTTGCCGCAAACAAACTTTGGAGACAAGCATGTTTGGTGACACGTTCAAGGGTAAAACCGCGCTGGTGTCAGGCGGCTCAAGCGGCATCGGCTTTGCGATTGCGCGCGCGTTTCAAACCGCCGGTGCGCAGGTAACGGTGACGGGTCTCACAGAACCGGAGCTGGCTGACGCGAAAGCGGCGGGGTTGCGTACCGCCGCGCTGGATGTGGGTGATCTTGCCGCCTGCCAAAAGCTGATGGCCACCTTCAAGACGCTTGACGTGCTGGTCAATTGCGCCGGCATGATCCGCCGCGCCAACGCCGAGCACGACCCGGTCGAATTTGAACGCGTCATCAACGTCAACCTCAACGGGACGCAGCGCTTGTGTGCGCTGGCCCGCCCACTGCTAAAGCAGACGCCAGACAAAAAAGGCGGCAGCATCGTCAACACCGCGTCGATGCGCAGCTTCATGGGCGCGGCGATCACGCCTGCGTATTCGGCCAGCAAAGGCGGCGTGATGCAGCTCACCAAATCGCTCGCCATCGCCTATGCCGACGACGGCATCCGCGTCAACGCCATCGCCCCCGGCTGGGTCGCTACGGCGCTCACCAAACCCCTGCGCGACAACCCCGAGGCCAATCGCGCGGTGGTCGAGCGCACGCCGATGAAACGCTGGGCCGAGCCTGACGAGATGGCCGGGCCGGTGCTGTTTCTGTGCTCCCCCGCCGCAGCGTTTGTAACCGGCGTTATATTGCCGGTGGACGGTGGCTATGTGGTTTATTAGTTGCGGGGTTCATTATTTTGTGGATTGAACGTGAAATTGTGAAATTTCATTAACCGGCCAGAAAAAAGTCCGGCCATGCCCGATAATGAGGCAACTGATCCACTGCGGCGGGCACAACACCCTCGCTAAAGCATGCCGACTGAAGACCCCACTGACCTTGATTTCACCGACATATTCGCCAAACGCGAAGTGGCGGCGCCGACGCCAGAGCAGCAGGCGCAGCTTGAGGCGGATGCGCTGATTGGGGCCAACGAAGTAAAAAAGGGCGGCTTCTGTGTCTCGATGACGCGCCCTGGCCTGCGCATGCGGGGGCCGCGTCCGCAGCATCCCACCGTACTGGTGGTGGAAGACGAGCCAATCACGTCCAAGCTGCTTGAGCGCATCCTGACTGGCGCGGGGTACGAACCCTGGATTGCGCGCAGCGGCAAGGAAGTGGTCGAAAAGCTGCGCTCGCCACCGCCGCCCGATTTGATTTTGATGGACGTGATGCTGCCCGACATTGAGGGCTTCAAAATTGTTGAGCGCATCCGCCAGCACAAGGTAATTTGCGAAATCCCCATCATCATGGTGTCGGGGCGCGCCGAGCTTGCTGACGTGACACGCGGCTTTGAAGTGGGGGCTGACGGCTATGTCACCAAACCGGCAACGCGCACCGCGCTGTTGGGGGTGATTGAGCAGGTGCTCAAGGGCGAGGCCTAGGCCTTGCCAGTGCGCAGCGGGCAGCGTCAGAGCCCTGATAGCAGCGCGGCCCCCATGCGCAAGCGGTGGCTTTAGACGCCGAGCAGCGCGGCCCCCATGCGCAAGCGGCGGCTTTAGACGCCGAGCAGCGCGGCCCCAACGACACCGGCAGAATCCCCCAACTGGTTCTTCACAATCGGTGTCGTCAGCTCGTCGCTGAACACGCATCGCGCAACGCTGGCCACCCCGCGCGAATAGAGTTCGTCAATGTTGGACAGGCCACCGCCGAGTACCACGATATCCGGATCGAGCACGCCGATCAGGTTGGCGAGTGCGCGGCCGAAGCGGTCAACATATTCGTCCATGATTTCGGCACACTCCGGATCATGCTCCTGAAACCCTTGGTGGATGCGGCTCGCAGGCCATGATCGTCTGGGATCGTTGGTAGCAGAGCCTCTGCGAGCAAGCAGGTGGCGAAAACGCCGCTCGACGCCGCTGCCGGAGAGGAAGGTTTCAACGCATCCGCGCGCGCCGCAAAAGCAGAGGTCGCCCGCCGGATCAATCACCATGTGGCCCCACTCGCCCGCGAGCGCCTGCGGGCCGCTGCGCACTTCGCCGTTGATCACGATGCCGCCGCCACAGCCGGTGCCAATGATCGCGCCGAATACCAGCCCATAGCCACGCCCCGCGCCATGCAGCGCCTCGGCCAGCGCAAAGCAGTTGGCATCGTTCTCGATGCGCAGGGGGTGAAGCAGTGCGGCTTCGAGCATGCAGTGCAGCGGCAGGCCGTTGAGGCACACCGTGTTGGAATTTTTCAGCAGGCCGCTCTTGCGCGAAATCGCGCCGGGGGTGCCGATGCCGAGCGTGTGTGGCGCGTCGTCGATGGTGTAGACCAGCCCGGCATACAGGTCAGCAATGCGCGCGATGATGTGCTGCGGCCCGCCTGCGGCTTCGGTATCGACGCGGCGGCGTGCAAGCTCGCGGCCCTTTGTGTCGAGCGCCACGCCTTCGATCTTGGTGCCGCCGAGGTCGATACCGATGCGATACATGGCGGTGCTCATGCGGGCTTACTGGATCGTCTCGGGCTTGATCGTGCCGATGACCTTTATACCCTTGCCGTCCGGCGCCACCACCACGACTTCGCCCGACGCGGGAAACACCCCGGTCACCGAGGTGATGATCAGTTGATGGGTCACCAGCACCAGCGGCGCGCTGCCGGGCTTGAGCGTGCCAATGCGGGCGGTGATCGCGTCGCGGCGCGCGGCTTCGTTGTCGCGGTCGCGCAAAAAGGAATTGAGTGCCGGCCAATCACGGATGCGGGCAGCGCCTGCCGGTCCGCCGGCAGATCCTGCGCCACCGATGGTGCGGCTGAAGGCCAACTGCGCGGTCTCGCGGCAGCGGCACCATTGGCTGGTCAACACCTCACCAGGCTTGAGGCCGAGCTTGCGCAGATGCACGCCGATGCGCCGCGCCTCGCTGCGGCCGGCCTCTGACAGATTGCGCTGGGTCGCGCAATCGTCTAGCTTGAACTGCTCCGGGTCGCCAGTGCCGGGCGCGGTGGCATGGCGGATCAGCAACGCCACGCCACCGGTGCGGATCGCCTCTTCGGCGGGGCCGGCGTGGGCCAGCGTGGCGAACAGCGTGAACAGGATGAGCAGTATCAGACGCATGCTGTGGAGCGGGAGATGGCAGGAAGGGGTAGCCATCATACCGGCGCGGGCTAGCGTCGAGGGTGGCATTCCTGCGCTCCTCGCCGACGAGGCGCAGGCCAAGCGCTTGCATTGTCTTCAACACAATGATAAAGTTGTGTTGTGATTCCTGCTCTTGATCCGGACAGCGGCAACCTCCCCGTGGGTGAACATGCGGCCACCTGGCAAGAGATGCTCGACCGCTTCGGTCAAACGCCCTGGCGGCGCAAATTGCTCGATGGCATGCTCGTCGCCT
>JANNCZ010000947.1:0-2576 GCA_031387185.1 Burkholderiales bacterium | reverse complement strand
TCCGGCGGGCGCGGGTGCCGTGCGTGCAGGGGCGCAGTTGCTCGCCTCGCTCAGTCAATTGCAGGGTGACGACAGCCTCACGGCGGCACCCGGTTATTTGCATCAGATCGACAAATCCCTGCTGGCACAGAGTGCCCCGCTGGATCGCCTCACGGTTGAGCTGGTGGCGATGGTGTTCGACTTTTTGTACGCGACACCGCGTTTGTCCGAGGCCGTCAAGAGCGCCATCTCGCGCCTGCAGATTGTGGCGGTCAAGGCCGCGTTGCTCGACCGCAGCTTCTTTGCCCGGCGCGAACATCCGATGCGCCAACTGCTCGACAACATGGCCGGCTGCGGTGACGATCCGCTGATCAATTCTGAAGCCGATGGCCCCTTCCTGCAAGGGTTGCGCGCGCTCGTGAGCGAGTTGTGTACCGGCTTCAAGGATGATTGTGCGGTGTTCGACGCGTCACTCGTCACGCTGGAGCGCCTCACCACCGAGGAGCATGCGCGCCACGATCAAGCAGCCGCCGTACCCGCCGCGCAACTCGCTGCAGACGAAGCCGTCAGCGCCGCGCGCGCCCGCGCGCAGGCCGATCTTGATCTGCGCATGGTCAAGGGCACGCCGGCATTCATCCGTGATTTTTTGCAGAAACGCTGGGTGGAGTTGATCCTGCGCGCTGACGTGGAGCAAAGCAGCGGCATCGACAGCCTGACCGCGCGTCTGTCGATTGCGTCTGATCTGGCCTGGAGTGTGGAACCGAAAGCGCCGGCCGATGTGCCGATCCTCGCGGCGATTCTGCCGGAGATGGTGCGCGGCTTGATGCACGGCATGGGGCTGCTGACAGTACCCGACGCCGAGCGCCAGCAGTTTTTCGGCGCGTTGATGCAAGCGCATGCAGGCGCCATCGCCGCTGCCAAGATCGCCGCGCCCGATACCGTGGTGGCAATGCGCCCGTCGCAAGAAGAAAGCACACGCCGCGCGCCCGAGCCAGTGGCTGCGCCCGATGACGCGTGGGAGCGGCAGGTGAGCGCGCTGGTAAAAGGGGACATCGTCGAATTCTCGGATGCCGCCGGCGCCACGCCGCGTTACCGCCTGTCGTGGATCAGCCCGAAACAATCGCTCTATTTGTTCATCAGCCGCGTGCAGATGCGGCAAATTTCCAAGGCGGAGTTGGCGGCGCTATTCCGGCAGGGCGTTGCCACCCGGCCCGCACCCGAGCAGCCACTGGTGGATCAGGCGCTCGCGTCTCTCGGTGAAAGTACGCCGATGCCGCGCGCGGCGTAATACAAGCGGAATTGTGTTTCGCGCAACTGGCTGAAGTGACTGGGCGGCGAATGCGTTTGTGGCGTAGCGTGCGACGGCGCGTGACACGGGTTTGATCGCGCGGTTTATGGGTCGCAGTTAGCGAGCGTCCGAGTATCCGTGTTGCTGCGCCGCCGCCTCAGTCCCGCGCGCGCGGGTGAACGCGACGAAGGCGCGCACCACCGCGATGTATTCGCCCGGCGCGGCCCAGGCAATGCCGCTGTGGCTGGCACCGTCAAACTTGACGAGGCGTTTGGGTTCGCTCGCGGCCTTGAACAATTCGTCGCTCATGGTGTGCGGAATCACGGTGTCGGAGGTGCCATGCAAAAACAGCTTGGGCAACGCCACCTTTTTGATTTTTTCCAATGCTTCGAAGCGCTGCGAAATCAAAAAGCCCACCGGCAGCCAGCCGTAGGGCGACGCCGACACTACGTCAGGCACCGAGGTAAAGGTGGATTCGGTGATGAGGCCAGCGGCGTCGTGAGGACCGAGCTTTGCCGCAAGATCAATGGCCACCGCACCGCCGAGTGAATGGCCGTAGAGGTAGCGCCGCTGCGCGTCGGGCATTTTGGCTTTGAGCCAGTCCCACGCCAGCGCGGCGTCTTCGTAGGTGTTCGCTTCGCTGGGCAATTCGCCGCTGGATTGGCCGAAACCGCGATAGTCGATGGCCAGCACCGAGAAACCCATTTCGCGCCACTTGGCAATGCGGAACGAGGAGCCGGTCAGGTTCCAGCGCGAGCCGTGCAGGTAGAGCAGGGCGGGGGCGCTGGCCGCGGAGGCCGCAGTGGCACCGGTCTGCGGCATCCACCAGGCGTGGATGCGTTCGCTTGTTTTGCTGCCGGGCACGCTGATCCAGACTTCTTCAACGCCCTCGGGCAAGCCCTGATAGCCGCGCCAGTTCTCGCGCACCGGGCGGAAGATCCATTCGCTCTGCTTCGATTCCAATACCGCGCAGCCGGCCAGCAGTGACAGCGCGAGCGTGAAAAGTGCGAGGCGGTGCGTGAGCTTCATGCTTGCTCAGATCGAGTAAGGTGGATATCCCGAATTTTTTTGCTGCGCGTCAAGCAGTCGAAGCATGGCGTGCCATTCGAGCACACCGTAGGGTCGGCGCGTGCCGGGCTGATACAGATTCGCGGTTTTGTCGAGCACAGCGGCGGACGGCATTTTCAATTCTGTATGCGCCGCCATCATGTCTACCTGAGCCTGGCACGACATTTCGAGTTGGTACATCAGGTTGAATGCTTCGCCAGTGCTTGGGCCGCAGGTCAGCAGACCGTGGTTGTCGAGGATC